>JAGLCW010000059.1 GCA_023146045.1 Caldisericia bacterium | reverse complement strand
CACAAAATTCTTTGTCCTCTGAAGAACACAAATATACAAATTGGCCTCTTCAACGAATGGCTGCACAAAATGACATTCCTTTTAGATGCTAAAAACTTTAAAGCTGGTACTTATCACGGAACAGTTACATTTGAAGGAAATGACCAAATCATTGAAGTCCCCATAACAATTCAGTGTATTGTGTGGATTACTTTCCATATTGGCTCTAGAACAGTAGAAGTAAACAAGGTGGAAGAAACTATTTCATCTGCACCATACTTGTATGAAGGAAGATCCTATGTGCCTGTTAGAAAATTGGTAGAATCTTTACCTTTGGTTAAATATTTAAAGAATTCTGAAATGAAATGGGATCCAGTAGAACGTAAAGTAACCATAAATGTTGGAGAAAAGAAAATTGAGCTTTGGATAGACAACCCACTTGCAAAGATAAACGGCAAAGAAATACAAATTGATCCAAATAATGATAAAGTTTCCCCACAAATTAAAGAAGGTAGAACTTTTCTTCCACTCCGCTTCACAGCAGAGAACCTAGGTTACAAAGTAGAATGGGAAGCTTCCACCCAAGCTATTCACCTGAAGTATATTGTAAAAGAGGAATGAAAGAATAGCATGAAGTTCCCTTTGATAAGGAAACTTCATGCTATATTACGATTAAATCTTTATTAATTCTGGATTAACAACTCTACAATTGAAATATCACCACCTTGATCTCTTGTTAATAGCCATACCTTGTCATTTTCAATGATAGGATAAGACAATATTGAGCCTTCAATAAGATTTTCTGTGGTAACAGTTTGTCCAGTTGCTCTATCAATGACAGCAATCCACGTTGGTTTTTTACTCACCTTTTTGGTTGTTACTAAAATATTGTCCCCTATTCCAGTTAAAGTCTGAAGATTTTTTGTTAATGAGTATTCTCTGACCAATACACCACTCTTTAAAGATAATACAATGATTTTTGGAACATAAGAATTATTCCATTGTTGGAAAGCTTCAATATACATGCTAATTTCTTTTTCACTAACAGACACTAATGTATTTAGTAATGAATTTGGATCTATTGTATAGGGAAGTTTTTGGTTCCATAACATGTTTCCATTATCTGAATTTAAGCATTGAATTGTTAGACTTTTAGAATTAATGTCTGTTCTGATCATTATTATTCCATTTGATGTACATATAGGATTACGGTACATTATCCCATTTTGATTCACAGTGGGAAAATCATGTTTCCAGAATAATTTCTTTGACTTTGTATTAATACAATACATCTAATACTTAGCTTCCTGATCAAGAAT
>JAGLCW010000058.1 GCA_023146045.1 Caldisericia bacterium | reverse complement strand
AGCACTGGGAGACTAATCTGAATAACATCTCATCTCCTGCACTACAGACCAACTGGGAACAGAACTTTGATGCTTTCGATGAGATCATTCTACGCAACAGTAAGGATAGACCAAGCATGAAGATCTGCTGTCCATCTCCAACTGGATCCGGGAAAACTCAACAGATCATTGCTAAGGCCATAGACCTTTTTGGAACAAAGACAGGAACACTCATCGTGACCATGAGGACTGAAGATGCTGACCTGATCGCCAAACAGATCATGGACAGCACTTCTGAAGACTATGTTGCTGTTTTTCACAGCAAGGACGTATCTGTTGACAGTGTACGTAAAGCTGAGAACCATGATGAAGCCCAATGTCTCATCATTACCCATGAGAAGTTTAGACGGCAAGAGAAGACGATAACAGTCAATAGAGACTTCATCGCCATTGATGAGGCAATTGATGTGATCTCGCACTATCAAATTGACCAAATAAACATCGAGGGTATGATAAAAATACTTGAACAAAAACAAAACCTGGAATATAAAGGCAAAAAAGAAAAGATGCTTGCATCTGAACTTGACCTCCTGAAGTCCATACTTGACGTTCAGTTTGGAGCAATCAGAGAGCAACCCCACAGTTTCCACGGAGCAAAGCCAAGCGAAGACACCATTAGAATGGCAGCACTTCCGGAGATGCAGTTCACTCAGGCCAAGAAGTTGTTTGAACTTAAGTCAGTGAAACCGTCAGCTATCCTAACAGGTTATCAGAATGACAATATTGATTCTGCTGTCAAGAAGAACATGACAACTATATGTGAAAATCTCAAGTACTTCTTCACCCAATTCTCTTTCATGGCCAAGAATGGCTATCAAACATCGTGGAGCATTGCAAGCGAACTCATACCTGGGAAGTCTCTTGTTGTAATGGACGCTACAGCATCAGTCAACAAGGCCTATGATTTCTACATGAAGTATCAACCTGAACGACTGAAGATACTCCCTGCCATTGAATGCAGGAACTACAGCAATGTCACCATACATACGGCAAGAACTGCCACAGGTCGAAACACAATTCTCGGTAAAGAGAAAGATGAAAATGAGAAAGTCAAAAAAGAGAGTGCAAAGACAATTGTAAACGCAGTGATGGAAAGCACAAAACCTGGGGACGATGTGCTTGTCGTAACATTTAACGAATTGGAACCAACAGTCATCACATACGCTGAATCAATAGATGACCGTAGAATTAGAGTTGATCACTGGGGCAACCTAACCGGAACTAACAAATACAATACCTGCAATAAGATCATCATCTATGGCCTAAATCATAAGCCCGGGGAAAAGCAAAGATCAATGCATGCTCTGATCAAGTCACCGGAAATGGCATTACTGCACACTGAAGAGAACACGATGGAGTTTAATGAGCTTGTTCGCTCTGATATCGTAGCTGAAGTGATCCAAGCCATCAACCGAGGGCTATGCAGGAATGTAATTGACAGCGATGGAAACTGTGAACCGACAGATGTTTACTTGACGTTACCTGCCCACTACGGTAGTGCTACTGAAATGATGATTGCAATTAAGAGTGAGATGCACGACATTAAAGAAGCAGAATGGACTGTGGCCAAAGAAGATAACAAAACACTGGTGAGAACATCTTTCTTGGAATCATTCATCTTACAATTGAATGTCCTTCTTGATTCTAAAGCATTTGATGTGAAGCTCCAGGATGTCCTAGATGCCTTGTCTGTTGATCGTAAACAATGGAGAGACCATATCAAAGGCCATAAGAACTTTTCTTCTGCTCTTGATGCTTCTGAGTTTGGAATGGAAATGAGACACAGAGTTGACCGAAGAGGAAAAAAGCTGAAGACTCTTGAGCCTTGGTTCTT
>JAGLCW010000057.1 GCA_023146045.1 Caldisericia bacterium | reverse complement strand
TTGAAATATTCTAAAGATATTATTCACCCAATAGCTCGTTCTGTGGTAGAATAAGAACTGAAGCAAAGTAAGCCTTTTATTATTAAGGTTTCGAAGTTTTTCTATTTAAAGTGTTATTGGAGAATTTATGGCTTGTGATGAAAACTTAAGTGGTAGTATTTTTTTATATGAAGATCTTCAATCAGAAGAATCTCGAGAATTTGCTGTGTCAGAAATGATTAGAATTTTCCGTGATTTAACATTCAACGAAGCAGGTCCACCACCAATAACGATGGAAGATTTGATAAGATGGCACAACGAATTTCTTTCAACAGATAACCCTCGTTTTACAAAAAGTGGAAGATACTTCGGGAATGAAAGCTATTTTTCTAAGTTTTTGTATTTAGCTGAAGATGCTTATTTTAGAAGAACTTTTTACATTTTTAAAATACGTGGTTATGTGTCTGAAACTTTTTTCAAAGCAGAAACACCTATTCCTCCTGATTTATTCCCTTGGACAATTGTTGAAATGGAGAATAACAAAGAGAGTATTATTGAACCTCCTTATAGCATTAGTGGTACATATCGAGAGTTTGAGACTGCAGACGATTTGATTCATTACATTGATGAATTTCAAAAAAAGCACTCTTCTATTTGATACTATTTCTGAAGAATAATATAAGGACGATGGTGATAAGTTGTTTATAACAATCGTGATTTTTGTGAATGCATTTTTGATTAATTTTGCTGTTGATCGCTTCCCTTTTTTGATAAATCTAATGTCTGAAAATAGTCTTCTGCAGAATGGTGTGATGTTTGTATCACTATTTTGTCTTTCTGAAAGCATTGTGCTACTTCTTTCTTTAATGGTTTTATTGAGAAAACCATTAGTCTTAAAAAAAGAGCTCTCAAAAATATCGGAAAGATTTAACGCTGAAAAAAATGATGATTACCTCATCATAAAAGTTCATTTAGAGAATTCTAGACAACTTTTTAGCAAACAATTTAATAAATCGTTCACTGAAATTCAAAGTTCTAGAGCTATTTTTTCACATTATAGAGAACACAGGTTTTCTTCTCTTATCACGTTGTTAAACGTAATAGTGTTGCTAATTATCCTTGTTAACCTTCAGTCCATGCTAACATTTGATACAATTTTGCTTGTTTTTTATTTTTCTCTTTTAGGGTTTATTGTGTTTCTACTTAGTAATTTGTTTACAGTTCGTTGGTTGATTAATCCAAAGGGTGAACTTAAGGTCAATATTCACAACATATACAAATTAGAAAAAACTACTTTTGACGAAATATGTTCGAAACAAATCCAAGATTATATATCATCTAAATATCAAACACTTGAAGCTTTTCTTGAAAAAGACAGTTTTTCCACTCCTTCGTTTTTTAGAATAAATGGACCGAAATGGATTGACTTCCAAAAAGGTTTTATTGTTAAAGATTCTTCTTTAAAAAAAATACTAAAGGTTATTGATTCACAAAATATTTGCATTGAAATGGACCCATCATCTGGAAAAACAACTCTTGCTAATTACATTGGGTATGAATTAGTAAAAAGAAATGCTTTCGTGATATACATTTCTTTCAAAAACCAAGTCTTAAATTCTTTCGATGTAGCTGAATTATCTTATCTGATTCAAGAAAGTAAAAGTTTTCTAATATTAGACGATGTACACCTTAATGAAAACGATAATATTTTTAAGAATCCTGATTTCATAAAATTAACTAGCAGAATAATTCTTGTTAGCAGAAAAGAATTCAGTCACAAGAATTTCACCACTTCTTTTAAAACTCAGTCAAATTTGAACTTGAAAATGATTGAGAAATTTATTTCTATAACTAAAAGAAAATCGAATCATGCAAAAACTATAAAGGATATATATGGAAGTAGATATACGCTAGAAACTTACTCTAATCTTTTTGTTCTAGGACTTGAATTAGATTCAATAAGAAACAATGAATTTGTTAAAGACAACATGATTGGTCTAATAGAAAAAACAAAGACTGAAAATATTTTACTACCGATAGCTATTTTGTATCAGAATGAAATACCAATCAGAGTAGATTACCTGCAAAAGATACTTCTAATAACTAAAGAAGAATTACAAAAAGCACTTGATTCAGACTTTTGTTACTCTTACAAAAAAACTAATGGAAAAACATACATTGGTCTTTGCGACTCTGAATTAGCTAAAATGCTCATCTCTCTATACAGAGAAGAACCAGTAATTGGTGAAGAAATTAAAAAGAGAATTCTATTTTCATTTTCTCCAATGGAAACACATAGTTTTTACAACTCAAGTAAATTTATTCTTTATTATTTACACCAATATCCTCAAGAAGGAAACTTGGTTCTATCTAGAATTAGCAGAGATTTATGCAATAAACTGACAAGCTATGAAGCTTTTGGTGAGTTGCTCATTAGGATACTCCAGAAACTAACTTCCTTTAGTATTGCAGCTTCAGAAAATATGGAGCATACACAAATTAAAAAAGTTTTTTCAAGCATTTCTCAGTCTGAAATAGAGGCATGCATTAGCAGATTGGGAACCAGCATAGATATCCAGTGCTTCATGAGAATATTTAAAAATTACGAAGGATTCTCTAACCTTCCTCTGTCAGTTTTTACAACAAAGATTAAAGAAAGCAATAATATTTCTGACATTTCTAGTCTATTCAATTTGCTATTCAAGCTTGGCTTCTCAAATACTGATAAAATCCCAGCAAGTATGATTGTAGAAAAAATTCAGGAATCTAACAATTTATCAGATACTGGACAGTTTTTAAATGTATTACAAAACACTTTACCACCAGACCAATTTGAAGTAATCATTAAGCTTTTACCATCTTCTGTATTTGTCAAACAAATTCAAGAAACATTGGATTTAAATAGAATATGCAGTTTACTAAAAGATTTACAAAACATAAATTACCCATTAATTCAAGAGATTGATCCTAGCTTGTTTATACAAAAAATAGAAAATTCACAAAATCTGGAAGAAATTAGCTGGTTCTTGTCTAATCTTCAAATTACGGTATCTCCATCGTTTTTTTCAGAAATCATTAGAATGCTCACTCCAGACAAGGTTTCAAAAAAAATCGAGCAATGTGATAATCTTAGAAACATTGGGCTTTTAATTTCTTATCTAGATGAAATTCATTACTTATATATTACCAAATTCCCTTCTACATTATTCGATTCAAAAATTAGGATGGAAAAAAACCTTAGAGACATTGGAATGCTACTATCGACATTGAAGGAGACGTGTACTAGAAGTTCATTTAAGGCTATCCTTAACAATTTACCAGCTAAGGTATTTATAGAAAAAATAAACCAAGGAGATAGCCTTCAAGATATTGGAATTCTTCTGGCAACATTATATAAAATTCAATATTCTGAAATCAATAAGATTCCGTTATCTCTATATATTTCAAAAATACAAAATTGTAGCAACCTTCCAGAAATAGAAGTACTTTTAACAATTTTGCACCAAGTTTTTAATGAAACAATGTTTAACCATTTGTTAATCTCATTTAATATGAACTCTTTGATGGATAAAATAGAAAGCTGTAGTGATCTACAAGATGTAAGTAGCTTCATATTGATATTGTATAAATTTAAATATAGAGATATGTTTAGACTTTCTGAAGAAATTTTTGTTTCAAAAATATTAAAATGCGATGATTTACACGAAATTGAAAAGTTATTAGTCACATTAACAAAGATACAATTTACACATATGAAAGAACTTGTAAATTCTTTAGAAATTGATTCTTTAAGAGAGAAATTGCTAACCTCAAATAATCCCGAAGAAAAAAAGTCATTCATTAACCAACTAAGACAAATAGAATACCCTTACACAAAAGAATTAGAAATTCTTATGCATAGAGATGGATAATGAAATTTCTGCATTATGCGTCTAAGGTATGAAAAATAGCACACCAATAGAAGTAAATAGTATTATCGGTAACTTCCAGAATTATGAGTCACTTTCATTGCAAATGAATAAAAGAATTTTTAAAGATTTTATTAAAGTATTTTTTATTATTCCTTGGTATCAACCTTACAATATTTATCACCTGTATCTTTTAGAATATTCAGAACTTCACCCTTTAAAAAATCCTTTTTTTGAAGAACATGTCAGTTATTTGCAATACTGGGTAGCATATAAAGATCAAAAACCTATTGGAAGAATTGGGGCATGGATAGACACAGAATACAACAAGATACAAAAATATCCTGATAAAAAAACAGGGTGGATTGGTTTATTTGAGTGCATAGAAGATTCTTCAGTAGCAAGAATGCTTATAGAGACTGCTTGCAAAGAGCTAAGAAAAAAAGGTATAGAAAAAATACTTGGCCCTGGAAGATTCAATGCAAGCTCACAAGTAGGTCTACAAATAGATGGTTTTGATATTAATCCGTATTTTATGGAGCCATTTAATCCTCCATATTATGAAGATTATTTTAGCATTTATGGCAAAAAAGAAACTGATTGGTATTCCTTTGGAATAAATAGTACTTCTTTTAAAACCCATCTAACTAGAGTAGAAAAGATTGAAGCTAAACATGGAAAATTTGAAGATAAACTTAAAGAAAAAGGCATTAGAGTATACTCTCCTAAAAAATCTACATACAATGTTGAAATTGATAGAGTTATTCATCTATACAACAAATTGTGGCAAAAAGATAATCATCCACAATTCTCACCACTATTAAAAAAAGAAAGACTGAGTTTAAAAAAATCAATTCAACTATTTTGTGATAAATCCCTTATTCTAATTGCCGAAACCAACGATAGAGATGTTATTGGAATTGCTGTAGCCGTTCCAAACATTAATGAAGCATTATACAGACTACCTTTTGTAAAATGGAATGTACCTTTTTCTGTAAAATTGGTTCTTAGGGATATTATTGGTTTTAGCTCTATTTTGAAAAAGGTAGTTTTTAAATCATTTTCACAGATTCGAATACTAATATTAGGATCTAGTCTTCCAATGGTAGGGCTTGATACAACTTTGTACAAAAATTTATTTGTTAATGCATCATTGCTTAACATTAAACAAGCATCCGCATCTCAAATAGCTGAACCCAACCTTCTAATGATGGGTCCACTTAAAAAAATGGGTTCTGTTGAAAAAAAATGGCGGGTATACTCGTTCTAAAAAGTATTAGCTTTCACCAATAGTAAAGTTTTTCGTATACTGTTTCTATGAGAAATTTAAAAATTGGTATACTAGCTGACGGCGGAGACGCTGGTGGTGGAAGAAGGCATATTCTTACTCTTTGTGAAAATCTTCCTACTGAGACTATGTCGGTGTGTTTTTTTTCGCTGGGGGAAGGAGCTTTGTCACATTCAGTTGAATTGCTTCCAAATGTTCCGATGGAAAAACATTGTTTGGTTTCAAAGTTAGATAGTAGTCTTCCAAAAAAAATTCTTACATGGGCAAAAAAAGAAAACATTGACATCCTTCACACTCATGGGCTAAAAGCAAATATGTATGGGCGGTTGGCTTTAAGAAAAAGCAATATCCCAATTATTACAACTTACCATAGCAACCCTTTGTATGATTATTCTTCAGCATTAATGGGATTGTTCTTCTCAATTATTGATCAGATAACTTTACCAATGAGTTCAGAATATATTGGCGTTTCATATGAAGTTGCTACTCAGCTTATTAGAAGAGGAGTACAAAGAAATTTAATAAATATCGTAAAAAATGGCGTACCATTAATGACAACAAATAGCTTTAAGCCTGAGCAAAGAGACAAAATTAGGAAACAATATAACATTCCTAAGAATGCTTTTGTTGTTGGAAGCCTTGGACGCCTTGTTCCCGTAAAAGGTTATCGGGACACAATTGCAATATTTGCAAAAATTAGGAAACAATATAATAAGAGTATTCCTCTATATCTTCTACTTATTGGTGGTGGAGAAGAAGAAGCCAATCTTAAAGAACTTTGCCATACACTTGGAGTTGAAAAATCAGTTATATTTGCTGGTTTCCAAAAAGAACCTTACCCATATATTTTAGCTTCAGATGTAATGCTATTTACACCAAAATCGGAAGCTCTAGGTATTGCTATCTTGGAAAGCATGAATGCTGGTAGACCAGTGGTTTCAAAACAGATTGGCGGGATAAGAGAGTTAATAATTAATGAATATAACGGATTCATTGTTAAGGATGATTCTTCATTAATAGATTCTGTAATTGATCTTTTAAATTCAGAGGAAAAAAGAAATGCTTTTGTAAAAAATGGAAGAAAAATGATTAAGCAATATTTTTCAAACGAAAATATGATCCAAAAAACAGAAGCAGTCTATAGATCACTTTTCCCAAGTTCAGTAACAATTTGCAATATTCCAATTTGTGGTAAAAGCAAAAGAACAATTTTAGAAATATTGAAAAATTACTTAGCATCAGATGATCTTGTGTGCAAACAAATTGTTACTTTAAACATTGAGATGCTTGCTAAGGCTAACAAAAATAACAATTTAAAGAAGGCAATACAATCTTCACAGATAATTGTTCCAGATGGCACAAGCATTGTCAAAATAGCCCTAAAACAAAAAAATTGTAATATATCCAGAATTCCTGGAATAGAGCTATCAACAGATTTACTTGAGATTGCAAATAAACTTAAGAAAAGAGTATTCTTTTTGGGTGGAAAGCAGGAAATCCTAAATTCATTGAAAGAAAAAATCACCAATAAGTATCCAGGAATTACTTTTTCTGGCATGCAAGATGGGTATTTTTCAATAGATGAGGAATCAAAAATAGTAAACAGAATAAACTCAAGTAACACAGACATTTTGTTTGTAGCACTTGGCATGGAAAAGCAAGAACTATTTATTCACAACTGGAAAAAAGAGTTAAAAACCAAAATAGCAATTGGTGTAGGTGGAAGCTTTGATGTTTGGTCTGGACACGTTCTAAGGTCACCCAAATGGTGGATTGATCACAATCTTGAATGGTTTTATAGAATGCTCAAACAACCAAAAGAGCGAATGCTAAGGGTGCTGAAAGTGGTTCCTGAATACATCAAGCAAAGTTCTACTATAGTAAAGCCAAAAAGAATTGTAATTTCTGGTTACTATGGTTTCGGAAACATTGGAGACGAAGCAATTCTAAGAACACTAATGAGGGATCTAAAAAGTATCGAAACAACAGATTCCAAAATGAATATTTCTGTATTTTCTGCTAACCCTTACTCGACTTCAACACTAACAGATGCTTTTGCTGTAGAAAGATTTTCCATGTTAGATGCTGTGAAAGAAATTTGGAGAAGCGATGCGTTAATTAGTGGTGGAGGTGGCTTAATACAAGATATTACTAGCTATAAAAGTCCATTGTACTACTTGGGTATTATTCAAATTGCAAAAATCTTCAGAAAACCAGTTTTAATTTACGCCAATGGGATTGGTCCATTAAATGGTAAAATAAATAAGCTACTTTGTAGGTTTGTTCTAAATCAGACAGAGATTATAACAGTTAGAGACAAAGCTTCAGAAAAAATACTTGTAAATCTTGGAGTAAAAAAAGCTATTGTCACTGTTGATCCAATATTCTCACTCAATCCAGCGGGAACCACGAACGTTGATTCTTACCTTTTCTACAATAATTTTATTGCAGTATGCTTTGGCCCAAACAGGAAAACAAAAAATAAATGTGAGGATATTGCGAAATTCTTAGATTACGTTATTGAAAAAACAAATCTTTCTATTGTTTTTACTCCATTCTACCCTCACTATGACAAAAGTTTTTCAAAATTAATTCAGAGTAAAATGAAACATCCAACACATTTAATAACTACGTTTAATACACCAGAAGACATGCTTTCTTTACTAAAAAGGTGCAAATTTGGTATCGGAATGCGCCTGCATTTCATGATTCTTCTATCTCTTTTAAACAAACCAATACTTCCATTCATATACGATCCAAAAGTTAGAACATTTGCAGACATACTAAAACTTAAAACGGTATTTACAATGAATAATTCTTTGGAAGATATGATCAAAATTTTTAATCAGTTTTACTCAGATAAAATACCAGATATAGATTATATTGAAGAAGTAAAAAAATTAAGAGGTAGAAATAATTTAAACATAGAAGCAATGAAAACATTCATTGAATCATTGTGATATATTTTTGTAATTTTTATGCATTACAGACTTAAAAACTACTTAGATTCATTACTTGATGTTTTTTTCCCTCCGTCGTGTATTGTATGCGGGACTCCAAATTCGAAATATTTATGCGAAAAATGCTATAAATCTCTTTTAAAATCAAAATATCCTAATTCTCACTTTGTGACTCATTTTGGAGATAAGGTATATTGCTCCACAAAGTATTCAAGAGAAGCTGCAAGTATAGTAAAATCATTGAAATACGGTAGAAATTTTCCTGCTGCTGGTTGGGTGGCGAAAATAATGCTTCCAGTAATAGAATCTATTCCAACAATATACGCCAATCAGGAAGAAACAATAATTGTTCCTGTTCCAGTAAGTTTTCAGAAAAACCTATCTCGTGGTTTCAATCAATGCGAGATTATTGGTGAAAAAATTTCAAGAATTACTGGAATAAAAATGAATAAAAGTATTTTAAAAAGAAAACTTTTTTTCAAAGATAAGGATCAAATTGGATTAGTAAGAACCCAAAGAGAAACAAATCCAACATGCAAATTTGAAACTTTAGATATTGGTAATGTTTCTTCTATTCTTCTGATAGATGATATATGCACAACTGGCAAAACTATGTATGAGTGCAAATTGGCAATTAAAGAGATTTATCCAGCATGTAACATAAACATGATGGTGTTTTCTCATCCACAGGATTAATTAAATTCGTCTTTTATCTTTTGAACATCATATCCTTCTCTTATCAGATATTCTTCTTTGTTTCTAATAAGATTTGCGATAGACACATTTTTTCTATTAAATATTCGAGATAAAAGACTCTGTGCTTTTAGTAAATCTTTATAAGTTAGATCTTTTGTATAGTCGTGATATTTTTCAAAATTCAATGTTCCATCGCTTCTTGGAACTGCCCCGTACCACAAATCATGGTAAAATCTGTAGTTTCCTATATCATTTCTTATCCATTTATCTTCTGTGTCCTCTATTGCAGCAACCATACCTTCTGCAGTTGAAAGGTACTTTTCGTCATGAGTGCATAGGTAAAGTTCTAACAAATAATTCATTTCAGATAAAATATGATTTAGAGAAGAGTGTGTTACCTTATTTGGAAAATCTGGGTGATAGTAATCATAATAAAAAAAACCGTTTTCAGTTTTTATTTTGTGCCCGTGTTCTGCTAAATCAACAAGATAATTACCAAATTTTTTTCCCACATACAGTGCTTCTGGTATTTGATAATCATTGTATGCTCTTAATAAAAAAACTCCAGCATCTGTACAATATCTTGTATCGATATAATTTTTGGGTATTTGATATTTTTCCCACAAATAACTACTGCGATGGCTTGAAGTCCAATTCCCATATTTACTAGCTGCTTTTGCGGTTGTATATGCTGTATTGATAAACATATCGAAAAAGAATCTTTGTTTTGGATACTTTTTATACAGTTCCATGAACCGTATGCCCTCCCACCCTGCATAATTATAGTAGTAATCGTATCTTTCGCTTGATGCTCCAACATATTGATTCTCGTTAGCAATATGGAAAATCCCATCTGGACGAATAATTTTCTTTTTGTTTAAGTCAGCCGCTTTCATGTTTTTATAAGTTTCACTATTGAACATATTTAACAATTTCCCATTGCTAATAAAAAACCAGTTTTCTGAAGTTTGGTAGGATTCCAATTGAACTGAGTATTGTATAGTAAGTTTTTCTGATGGCAACCAACTAACAACTGGTTGAGAATCTATCCTTTTTAGCGTAGTGAGATTACTCAGCTCAGTTGGTGCATTTTCAAAAATACTTCCTGCTCCAGCCAAAATGCTTCCATAGTTGATTTCTTCGTCTTCCATCTCTAAATAAAACAAAGATGGGGGTAAAATATTGTCTTGTGGTAGTAATTTATAGTGAATAAAGTCTGAATCTGGTGTTTCTGATTCAGTAGGTTTTTCCCCAGTATGATACTTCAGAGACCACACTTCTGCATTTTTGGAAATGATAGGCCTCATTTCTAGTTTAAACTGTAAAGGCCTTGCAACGTCTTCAATGCAAAAATACCTTAAAAACAAAAATACATCGCCATTGCTAAAGGATCTAATTGTAATTTTTGAGTCAATTTCAGCATCGTCGCCAGGAATTTCAATTTGCATACCTATGGTTTTTTCGTCAACGAATCCATCTTCATCTTCTGGTAAAATTGATTCTTCAACAAACGTTATCTGATCGATTAAATATTCTGATGGAAAAGAAATACTTACGTCTACAGAGTTGTCTGTTTCAGGATTAATAATAAATTTCTTAATATTGTTGTCGAAAAATACGCCCTTTGTATTCTGTTTTGGAAATGGATAAAAAAAGCAGGTAACTAACAATACCACAATTATAAAAACACTAAGATGTAATACTCTTGTTTTTTTCATTCGTTTTCCTTGCACGCTATAAGCATAGAGCGTATTTCAGCTCTATAACAATCTGGAGCAGCACTTGCAACTTTTTCAATCCATTCAGTCTGTTCTTTTGAAAGTTTTTTCTTCTTTTTTTGAGGTTTTTTATACCTTCTATCTCCAAGAACAAATCTAATATCTTTTACACTTTTTTCTCCAACAATACTGTTTATTTTCGAAATCATCTCATGTTTCATTCGTGTTAGTTCAACAATGTAAATTGAATTCCTGCAAGCAACAATTAATGTACCGTATCTAAAATTAAGTACTTTTGTGGTTCTTGCTAATATTTTTCCAACAGCAAATGGGTATGCTTGACAAACCATGGAACGTTTTAGAATATCTTTATCTCTGTGTTTTTCTCTATTAAAATAATTGCTTAATGTATCGTTAAACTTCTCCATGAACTTCTTCATTTTCTACTTTGAATACTTTGTCTGGATTATCAACCACTTCATGATGTAATGAAGTTAAAAAAATTTGTGCTTTTGGTCTGATAAAAGCTAACATTTTGTTAAAATTATCATTATCAAGTTCACTCTGGAAATCATCTAGCATAACTATTGGAACATTTTTTGTTCTGGTCTCTAAAAAATAAAATTCGCACAACTTTAAAACAAATGCAGTAATCTTTTGTTCGCCTTCTGATCCATAAATTCTTAGAGATCTACTGTCTCTTCTCAGCGATAATCTGTCTAAATGTGACCCGATTAGCGACGTGCCTCTTTGTATTTCTTTTTGCATTAACTGATATTCGTCAATTGCGTCTATAGGTGATGGAGCATACATTATTCTAATGTTCTTTAGTGAAGGCAGATTAAGTTGTTCGCAAATGTTAAAAAATACTTCTTGCATTTGCATGATAGTGTTTTTTCGTTCGGATTGAATAATTTTAGACAAATTTCTAATATTGTGAGTTAGCGTGCTGTACATATCTTTGTCGTGCGGGTTACTTAGCCTTCTCCTTAACAAAAGATTTCTTGTTCTAAACGTTATTGAATACTTATTTAAGATAGATAGGTATGCTGGATTTTCTTTGGCGTGTATTCTATCAATAAATTTTCTTCTATGCTCTGGCCCACCTTTTACCAATTCAGGAGTAGCTGGAGTCATAATAATAACATTACATTCTTCAAAAAGAGATGCAGTTTTTTCATTTTCTCTACCGTTTATTGTGATTTTTTTTCCAGCTTCTTTTTCCCAAGCCACAGATACTGTTTTTTCAATAGACTGAGATGTAAACTTAGCTTCTGTTCTTAAAAAAGGAGCATTATACTTCAACAAATACGAGTCTTTTTTTGTTCTGAACCCATTACCCTGAAGAACATAAAATATCGCTTCAAGAAAGTTTGATTTTCCACTACCATTATTGCCATACACTACATTCAAATATCTGGAAAATTCACACTCTACGTTGTCAAAACATCTAAAATTTGTCGCCTTAAAATGGTCAACAAACATTATTTCATCCGAATTGTCACCAGCACATATTGATAATTGTCTGAGTCTGGTTCTTTAATTACCAAAGGATGTATTGATCCTTGCAGTTGATACTCTACAAGGTTTTTTTGTACTCCTTCAATACCCTCAATCATGTATCTGGCATCAAATAAGACTTCACATGCTTCAGCACTTCTCTCGCTGTATTCAATTGGTACTTCTTCTTTTCCTGAACCTACTTCTGGATCGCTTGCTGTCAATAATATTGAGTTTTCTTCTAACTTCATGTTAATGCGCCCAGTATTTGATCTAACCACAAGATATAGTCTTTGTAAAGCATGTATTAGTTTGTCTCTATCAACAACAAATTTATATGATGCTTCTTTTGGTATTACTTTTGTATAGTCTGGAAAATTGGAATCGACTAATCTTGAAATTAAAACCTGATTATCGAATGTAAACATTATTTCTCTTTCAGAGACAGTCATTTTCATTGTTTCTGCTTTACTTTTTGAGATAATCCTAGACAAAATTTTGAACACTTTTGGTAATGCCAGTATTCTAATTGACCCAAAATCTGTCTCTTCCTGACTTTTAGCCACAACAAGCCTTTGTGCGTCTGAGGCGATCATTCTAATTTCGTTTCCGTCTGATTGGAATGGAATGCAGTGCAAATTCAAATTTCCTTCAGCTTTTTGTGGTACTACTGGAGAAACTTTAGTATATAGAGATAAAAAATGATCTATAGACATTTCGTATTCTGTGCCCTGTACTGATGGTAGTATTGGAAATTCTTCAGGACCTATACAATTTATTGAAAAATAATTTGTGCTTCCATGTATGGTTAGATGAAGATCATTAAATTCAAGCTTTATTGTGGCTTCATCCAAATTTTTAACAATATCTGTAAAAAGTTTTGCTGGAATTGCTATACTAATTTCTTCATCTGAAACACATTTCACGTGACTAGTAAGGCTGATTTCTAGATCAGATGCTGTTATTATTATCTCTGAATTCTTAACAGAAAAAAGAAAACAATTTAATATTGGAACCAGAGAACTTGATGGTATTACAGAAATCATTTCTTGAACAACACTACTTAATTCATTTTTTTTACATTGCAATATCATAAATCACCTCTTTTGTGTGAAAGCAAATGAAAGAGTAATTGACTGAGAGGCTCCATCCCATAAAATAACGGCACCTAAAGGTTCGGTAACAAACCTCAAAGGTACCATTGTACGTCCTTTTGATATAAAAGGAGCCGTATCAATTACTTCTTTTTTACTATTAACCAGTATTTCTTTTTTACCTATCCATAATACTACTTCATTTTGTTTATACAAAACTTCAATTCTTTTTTCTTGTGAATTCCAGATTACTTTACCTCCAACAATCTCGCTAATAAATCGCAGTGGAACAAACGTTCGACTGTCTTTTATTATAGGTGGAGAGTCTAATAACCATGGCCACAACTTACTATTCACCAATACAATCTGATTGTCAATTTGAAGCTTTATTTCTAATGCGTCAATAAAACAATTAACTTCAATTATTTTATTTTGAACTGATTTATCAGTTGCTACAGCTTTAAAAATAAGGTTACTTACTCCAGCGGGAACCCCAACCATGCATTTAAAAAAACCTTTTGAATCTTTATCAATTGGATTTCCATTGGCTGATAATTCAGCCTTTGGATCAGCCCTACCAGATATTTCAAAAATTGGAGTTAAGACTGTAATGTTAGTATTTTTGTTAATCTCTAACGCAAGTGGCGCTGGAACTATAGATATTTCGTTTGAAAAATCACTTGTTTGACCATTTTCTGAAACAGCTTTCATTGAATAAAAATAAAGATCGCCATTATTTACTTTATCGTCTGTATATAATATCTCGGTTGCATTCAACGTAGCAATAAGTGACATTTCATCCATTGATACTTTTGATCGATATAATTGGTAGTTCCATATGCCGGGGTATTTTTTCCACTGGACCAAAGCTCTTGAGTCTGAACCACTCACATGAAGTAATTGTGGAGGATCTATTTTTTTGCTAATAGATTTTTTTACATCTAGTGTTACATATACAGATTCATTGTGAGAATAATCTGAAGTTCCTGATTGTATGATTGTTATTTTCCCGCGATATGCTCCAACGGGCACTAATTTTGCGTCTGCCTTTAGTGTGATTGTTATTGTTTCTCCAGGATTTAGAATTCCACCTGTTGGGGAATAATCAAGCCACAGTGGATCTTGATCCTGTGATGGTATTCCAGAAACCATTCTAGAACTAGTACTCTCGTTACCATATGTGTCATACGCCCTAACAATATATTTATACCTTTCCCCATTAACTACATTTGTGTCTTGATAATTATTGACTACTCCAACATCATCGTAATAGGAAAAATCTGACTCCCATTCTTTTTGTCTGTATATGTGAAAACCCTTTAAGTCTGGCTTTGGTTGCTCGATAGCCCATGTTAATGTAAATACTTTATTTCCTGGAAAACCCTTAAGCCTTGCAGGAGCATAAGGAGGAATTACATTTTCTCCAGTTTTACAAAATGCATACATGCTATTTTTATTGTCAACTAAGTAGATAAACCCGTGTGCAATCACAATTGGAGAACTAATTGGAAAAGAAAGTTTTGCATTCCATATTTTTTCTCCATTTTCTAAGTCAAGTGCAAGAAGTTCTCCATTATTACAACCAATAAAAACCATCCCAGATGCGATTACTGGAGAAATTAGAACAGTTGAGTTTGTAATTTTTGCCCATATTTTTTTCCCAGTGAATCTGTCTAAAGATCTTACTGTACCATTTCCTGTTGCAAAATATATTGACTTTTCATCAACTGCAATTGATGAATTAATGTAGTCTTCAATGCTATATTCCCAAAGTATTTCTCCATCTACTTTTGCACAGCTAACCGTGCTTTCTTTCTTTTCTATATCAGATTGGCAAAAATATAATTGATTCTTTGAGCAAACAAGTGGCCCAGATAAAGGATTGCTACATTTAATTGATGCAATCTTTTCTCCACTCCTACATGAAGAAATGCTTATGTAGGAATCATTGATTACAGAAAATACACTTCCGTCGTAAACTGAAATTGTTGAGCAATTTCCTGGTTCTGACCACTCTTCTGTTCCCGTTATCATATCTATACAAACAAATCTCGTTTGGGTTCCCAAAAAAATGAGCCCTTCCCAAACAGCAATTCCATAAATATTTCTTACAACATAAGGCTTCTCCCAAATGACTAGCTTTGAGATACGATCAACAAGAACAACCGATTTATTAGTAGAAATTATTAAATATCTTTGATAAAGATGCACTGAGCTAATTGGGTTTCCGGAAAAAACAATACCGTTTTTTACTCCAGTTCTGTTATTGATTAATGAAATTGTCCCTTTTTCAGAAGGAAGATACAAATTGTCACCAGATAATACTGGTGACAAAAGTGGTTTGTTTGATTTGTGCCTCCATTTTTGTGAATAAGGAGGTAAAGCAGACTCAACTTCGTTGTATCCAGTGCGAGAAAAATTGTATTGAGGAGTCACCCATGTAGAGCCAATTTCTTCTGAGTTCTCTGGATTTTTTTCGTCTGCGATTAAAGAAGGAGCTTCTTGCACTCCTTCTTTAATTATTGAAAAGCATATTTTTTTCTGAGAATCGTTTGTTACAGAAAAAGCCTTTTTATCAGTTTGTGATTCTGTGAGTGTGAAAGAAATATTGTGTTGACTAACTATAAGGTTTTTTTCTGTTGAAAAGATACTAGGCGGAAAACCTACACCAATCAATTCACAAATTAAAAACACAATACAGACTTTTCTCAGAATATCCATTTATTCTTTATTCTTTTTTTCAACCCATTTCAGTTTTGTTTCCGCTGTTAGTACCCCACCAAAACAGATTAATACAATGGATGAAAGCATGACAACCATTTTTTGGTCGCCAGCAATATGTAACTGATAGCAAAATACCAATAGGACTAAAACGATAATCATCAATAAATATGAAATAATCGTTAGCAATGTCTCTTGATGCTTCATTTTTTACTCCTTTAAATGCCATTTATTGATCAATTTGTCAAACCACAAAAATCGCCTTTTGTTGTTCCCATCTAAATCATCGTTCAAGTATATTATAAATAAAAGTAACAGCATACTTAAAAGAAATAGCACAATAATAATTAGTAGTGTCCAAAAATAGCCTGAAACAAATCCGTAGGTAGCAAGAACTTTAATTCTCGTAACTCCTAAATTAACAAGGATTACCGCAGGAGCTAAAACAACCCAGAATAACCAATTGCTATTTTCGGTGAACCACTTCGCCTTTTTGTTTTTCACGGTTATCCACCTTCTTTTGCCACCAACCGAACCCAAGGATAAACACAATATAAGATATAAGTATCCATGGCACGTCTGCTCTCAGAGGTGCAGAATCAGAATAAATTGCTGCCCTCCATGAAAGAATTACAAACAATATGTAACCTAATACTAACAATGAATTCCAAAGCGG
>JAGLCW010000056.1 GCA_023146045.1 Caldisericia bacterium | reverse complement strand
TAAAAGGAGATACACCAAGGCTTATTGACGAATGGCAGCTGATCCCTCAAATTTGGGATGCAGTACGCTTCGAAGTGGATCAAAGAGATGCATTTAATCAGTTCATTTTAACTGGTTCTTCTGTGCCAAGGGTTAATATGTCAACCTCTCATACCGGTACAGGAAGAATTTCCCGTATGCTCATGCGACCTATGACTCTTCATGAATCTGGTGATTCCAATGGTTCTGTTTCATTAAAAAGTCTATTCAAGCAGCAAGAGAAAATTGCAGTAAAAAGCGAACTAACCCTTCAAGATATTGCTTTTGTAATATGCAGAGGTGGTTGGCCAAAAGCCATCGATCAGACAGAGAAAATAGCATTAAGACAAGCATACGATTACTACGATGCTGTTGTTGAAGCAGATATTGCATTTGCAGATGGAGTAAGTAGAAATCCACAACGAGTAAAACTTTTAATGCGCTCTTATTCTCGCTATATAGCCTCAGATGCAAAAGTTTCCAGCATTAGAGCTGATATGATTTCAAATGAAACTGATACACTTTCGGATGAAACTGTATACTCTTACATTAATGCTCTAAAGAAAATATTTATGGTTGAAAATGTATCTGCCTGGAACCCTAATTTACGATCCAGAACAGCCATTAGAGTTTCAGATAAACGTCATTTTGTAGATCCTTCAATTGCCGTTGCTGCTCTTGGAATTGGACCACAGGATTTGTTGAATGATTTAAAAACAATGGGGTTTTTGTTTGAATCTATGTGTGTAAGAGATTTACGAGTTTATGCCGAAGCATTAGATGGAACTTTGTACCATTATCGAGATAAATCTGGTTTAGAATGTGATACTGTGATTCATTTGCGAAACGGATCATATGGTCTAATTGAAATGAAACTAGGTGGAAAAGAAATAGATGAAGCTGCTAAAAACCTTCTTTCATTAAAGAACAAAATAAATACAGACAAAATGAAAGAACCTTCGTTTTTAATGATCCTCACGGCAACTGAATTCGGATACAGAAGAAAAGATGGAATCTATGTTCTACCATGTGGATGCCTTGGGTTGTGAAAGCAAACACACAATTTTAGAAAATGCACTGTTACAACTTTTGAGGTGGAGAATATAGCTTTATGTGAATTTCCATTTCTCAGGTACTGGTTTAAGTTCCTCATCGTAGAAATATGATCTGCTTAAGCTAAACGTTTGGGCAAGTGTTGTTAGAATTGGTAGCATTGCTTCAGGAAATGGTGATTCAATTGACCACTTAACAAAGGGAGTCTTAATATTATTTGTTTTAAGTTCCTTCGACGTTGTGAAGCACATTTCATCAAGGTTTGCTTTTTTCCCTTTTGTATTCAGCAAAGAGATTGAAATATAGAATGTGGGTGTAATATTTAGTTTGCTAAGCCCAAGACAGTATGCGTGAATTTTCTTAACAACAATACCTTCTAGTTCTGGCCAATTGTATATTGAACCATTTCTGAAATCATTCATCAATCTTACTTCAACTGCTTCGACAGAACCATTAGTGAAAAGCTGAACATATGACATGTAGGGTTTAGTATCATATCCGTGAACATCTATCAATCCATATGAGTTGTATGTGAAACTTCCAAATCTATCTGGAGCAATAAGTTTAAAATCTTCATTTCTATGGCATTTTTTTAAATCAATATAGTTTGCCTCATCCAATGACCATTCAGGGACAATATGAATAACAAGGGACGTATCTGTAGATAGTGATGGATCAAGATCTCCATTCAAAATACAAGATATTCTCTCATTTCTAAATTCATGAATCTTTCTTTGCGTATATTCTAAAGCTTTAAAACTTGTTTTTAAGTCATTATAAAGCATTGGTCGCGACTGGTTGCCATTACGAATGTAAAAAGTGTCTAAGCTTCCATCACGAAACGCATGAGGTTTAATAGCACTTCTTGCTACTTTAACAACAATACAGTTCTTATTATCAACGGTAACGTGGTTTGTTTTAATGCCATATAAACTAGGAACAATAAAATGAGCGATTTTATTTCTGAAAGATAATTGCCATTCATCAAACTGTTCTTTGGATACTCCAACATCACATATTTCATATGTCTTGCTGTTTTCTTTTTCATTCTCTTTGATACCAAGAATAATAGTTCCTCCATAAGTATTGGCAAATGAACAAATAACTTTGTAGAAATTATTTAAATTTTTTGGAGATTTAAATTTTCCATCAGTGAATTGATAACTTTTGAACTCAAGAATATCTGATTCATTTGTTTTTTCTTCAATGATGCTCTCAATAAAATCCTTCAAGTCTTTCTCAATGCTATTATCAGGTGTGTTTACCATTTAATACCTCACACTTCTATACAATATGGCACTAACTGTTTTTACCACTAATTAAAATTGTTACTTTATCTGTGGCATCTTAACTCTATGCCTCTTTTTCCTGCAAAAGAATTTGGATTGTTTTAGTTTTTTCATCCCATTCAATTTCTGCTCCAAAGGATTCTGATATGAAGCGAACAGGAACCACAGTTCGATTTTCTGGTTTAACTATAAATGGAGCAACATCCAACTGAATTTCTTCAGTTTTAACAACAGTGTCATTTTTGATAAATGTTATGTAAGCCGTTGTGTAAAGAGTATGCATTTGAACAAGTATTTTTGATGAATCAGCTTTTGTATATGTAATTTTTATAGTTCCTTCTCCATTATTAGATTCATCCTCTTCCCATTCAATTTCTGCACCAAAACTTTCAGCTATAAATCTCAATGGAACAAAAACACGATCATCTTTTTCTAAAGGAGCAATGTCTAATTTAATGAAATCATCATTAACTAAAGCATACAAATCACCAATTTTAAGTTGAATAAGAATCTTCCTAACTATATTTCCATTCTCTGGTTCTTTTGGAGGTTGGGGTTTAGGTTCAGGTTCAGGATCTTTTGGTGGTTCCGGCTTTTTTGGAGGATTTGGTGGTGGGTCTTTTGGTGGTTGTGGTTTAGGCTCAGGTTCAGGCTCTGGTTCTGGATCGGGATTCTCAGGTGGATCTTCTGGGTCAGGATTTTCATTGTCTCCTGGTTTTTTGGGTTCGCTAGTATTAGGGGGGTATTCAGCAAACTCGATTTCAGAAATATCTGGATAAGTACTTAATTCTTTAATATGTTTATCAGATACACAAAACCTGTATTTAAAAGAATTGTTCTTTAACAAAGATTTAGGAAAAGATAGCAATATGTATTTTTTAGAACTGTTTACAATAAATCTGTTATAGCAAAGGTTTGAATCATTCAAATCCCATTCTTTCTTATAGGGATTCCAAAGAAGAAGTCCATTGAAAAAAGAATCATCTTTGTCAAAACCTAAAATAATTGCACAATCAGAATTTGAAAATTCAGGATCTCCAGGATTATCCGGATTTAAATCTAAAAAAAGAGAAGCAGCAAAATCATCATTTTTAATATCTTCGTACAAAGAAAATTTACAGTAAAAATAGTAATCATCTTCTGCTATACTAACTTCCTTTAAATTGTAAGGTAATTCACCCTTTATTAATTTAGCTTGCGGATTGTATGCTATTTTTTCCACACATGGTCGATTATTCAGCACCAATAAAGGATCACCGAAGAAATTTAAGGAATATATGTTTTCCATAAAGTATGGTACAAGATCTTCATCGGTAGATTTTAAGCACAACTCCCAGTATAGGTCAATAGCTTCTTTAATTGAATTACCCATAGTGTTGTATTTTGAAAAAAAATATTCAATTAAAGCTGTTAATCCAAAACTGGAAGTGTTGAGCTCATAGTTGAGTGGTTTGGTTTCATTGTTTAAAAAGTAGTTAGAGCTGTAAGTTGTTCCTAAAAAACCAACTGCAATGTTTTCTAGAAATTCTGACCCAAGAGAATAGTGATCATAACCGCAAGTAGAGCCAGAATCAGCAAAAACTACAGGATGATGTGATGACTTAAGTTTTGATAAAGTTGATAAATCGATAAAACTTGGTGTATTAATTTCATCCCAATTAGCTATTAAGTCACTATTTTTATCTTCTGTCCATACCATCTGGGAAATGCTTGAATAATCTCCATTTCCACAAAGTAGAACGACTGATGGATCAAATGAGTTAAAAGTGTCAATAAAGTTTTTATAATTTAGTGGATTTCCGTACATGTGGCATTTTGATACTTTCATTCCTTCCATTTCGTAAAGTCCAGCATGCTCAAAGTTGGAAAAATAGTTTTTATAGTCTGTATAAACTATATTTCCACCGTCTACATCGAATAGATCATTTTTTAATGTGTATCTAGATTCTTCTTTGAAATGAAGCCAAGCACCAGCTGTTAAACATCTATTACGCTCGGATTCAGGTTCTTCATAAAAAGCTAGCAAGTGGTCAATGTACTTTTCTATTTTTTTTGGATCACTAAATGGTAATCTTCCAATTTGGATGTCAGTGTTGAAATTCAAATAGTTTTTTTCAAAATATCCATGAAAACCATCTTCTTCAGGAACCCATTCATTTTTTAGTGATGAATATAAAAAATCTGTATAAATAGGTTTTACCCTATATTCCTCTGAGCCACTAGAATATATATACACCTTTGGAATAGGTATCATATCGTAATCACCAACCAACCAAGCTGATTTAATGTTGTGATTCGTATATAGATCTAAAAGTCCATTACGAATTCTATCTGCATCATTTTTACCATCAAAGCCTTCTAACAAAAATTCATATGGGCAAACAAATGTGCTAATGCCTCTTTCAAACATGAAAGTTTTGTATTCAAGAAACAAAGGTACAAATTCAAGCTTTGTTATTATGCAATGGTCATAATTACCTATGTATGGAGAATTTAAAGCATTCATAGGATCACTTGAATCAACAGGACTTGAGAAGGCAAAAGACACATTCAAAATTTGTAGCACAACAACAAAAGATACTAGCAACCCAAAAAACTTTTTAAGCATTATTTTCACTTGCTAAACTCCCTTTCCTTAAATTAAATTGTTACTCATTAGTACCTAAATAATAGATAGGTTTGATTGGTAATTGGTTCTTATCTTCATTGGTCATATTGGAATAAAATTCAACTCTAGTAGAAATCAACTCTATAAGCTTTTTACTTGATAAACCTTCATAATCAAACGCAACACAATTCAATAAACATAGTATATTCTCTATTTACTGGAAGTAAATTTTACTTTTAGTTTGGTAAATCTTTGTCTGTTGCTGTTTTCTTCTACTTAGTAGTAGATTAATCAGCTGAAAAATATTAACTCTGCTTGTTTCATTTCATATTTTACTGATGTAAAATACTCATTGCTATTTTGAATGTATCTTGCTACATTGTAACTTGCTTAAGATCGCTATGAAGCATGACTATTTCAGAAATACGAGTCTGTGTTGAAGCATTAAGTTGAAAAGAAATTGATAAAGCTGTTAAAAACTTAATTTCACTAAAGAATAAAATTAACACAGACAAAATGAAAGAACCTTCGTTTTTAATGATCCTAACAGGAACAGAATTCGGATACAGAAGAAATTATAAAAAAGCATCATCTTATTTCAACCTTAAAGAAAAAGAACTTTCTTTAGTTTTTCAGGAAATTATTGAAAAATGTATCATAGTCATGAATTCACTAGCTTCTCATGTTTTAACAAAAGATAATGCTTGAATCAACAAAAACAATATATTTGAAAAAACGAAAACATTTTTAAGATCTACATTCTACATAAATAAGCTAAAGAGAATATTAAGAAATACGAGTTCCACCGATGCTATCCTATAACATTTGCTGATCGGAAAAACCATAAATATCTATCATATGAAGCGCCATATATAAATCGTAACCGTCATTTGTTGGAGATTACTTCAGCTATTTATATCTGATTTGTTAATATTGTACGTTGACGTATTGTTTTCAAACATTTATAATATATTGGGCTTGATTTATATTGATTTGATGAAGGTTTTAGCTGAAAACTTAAAAATGTGTTGTAATCAAATCGGAATCTTGCGAGAAGTTTTTACAGTCCAAAAATTTAGAGAGTGTGGGTGAAAAATAATGCCTTGTGTTGCAGTTGATTTATTCTGTGGTATAGGTGGTCTAACAAAAGGACTGACTTTATCAGGTTTAGATGTTGTAGCTGGTATTGATATTGATGAAACGTGTAGGTTTTCTTATGAAAAAAATAATGAAGCACAATTTATTAATGAGGATGTAACAAATCTTTCTGCTGACACTATTTTAAACTTATACCCAAATGATTGCATTAAGATCTTAGTTGGTTGTGCTCCATGCCAACCTTTTTCAAGATATTCAGAGAGATATAGAAAAGACGGCTACACTGATGATAAATGGAGATTACTATACTCATTTACTAGAATTGTAGAAGAAACTAATCCGCATATTATTTCAATGGAAAATGTACCAGGATTAGCAAAAGAAACTGTTTTTCAAGATTTTATAAACACATTAGAGCGATTAAACTATTTTGTTGACTGGCATGTAGTATACTGCCCATGGTATGGTGTGCCACAAAGCAGAAAGCGTTTAGTACTATTAGCTTCGAAATTTGGAGAAATACATCTTATTCCGCCTGCTTATGAACAAGGTAATTACATTACGGTTAGACAGGCTATAGGTAATTTACCACAATTAAATAATGGTGAAGTAGATGATAACGATCCGTTGCATTTTGCTTGCCATCTATCCGAAATTAATAGACAACGTATTAGAAAATCTTTACCAGGAGGAACTTGGAGAGATTGGGAAGAAAGCTTGCAGTTAAAGTGTCATAAAAAAAATAGCGGAAAAACTTATTCATCGGTATATGGAAGAATGTCTTGGGATCAACCCTCACCAACTATTACAACTCAATTTTATGGATATGGAAATGGGCGATTTGGTCATCCAGAACAAGATAGAGCTTTATCCTTGCGAGAAGGTGCAATACTTCAATCATTCCCACCAGATTATATCTTTATAGATGATGAACACCCTGCTAATCGTTGTGAGTTGGGTATTCATATAGGTAATGCTGTACCAGTAGAACTTGGAAAAGCAATTGGTGTCAGTATTCAAGAACATTTAAAAGGGGTAGAAGATAATGGTTAAAAAAAATAAAGACCAAATAATTACAATTGAAGAAAAACACAAGGCGGATATACAAATTAAAGAAATGCAAAAGCAGATTGATTACGATACAATGGATTTTACCATTGAATTACTTGTAATAAAATTTAATAAAGGTGAATTTTTTATTCCTACATATCAAAGAGCTTTTGTTTGGTTACCAAAAAATAAAACTCTCTTTTTAGAGTCTATATTTCTTGGACTTCCAATTCCTTTTATGTTTTTTGCAGATTGCCAAAATGCATACCAAGAAATAGTTGATGGTGCACAAAGGATGCAAACACTAGTAGAATTTAATAGAAATGAACTACAGTTAAGTGGGTTAAAAAAGTTAACTGATCTAAACGGTTTTTACTTCAAGGATTTGTCAGAAATACAACAAAGGAAATTTCTAAATAAAACACTCAGAATTATTGTCTTGAGGGAAGATACTCCAGATAGTGCAAGACGGGATCTATTTTATAGAATTAATACCACAGGAATGAAGGCAAATGATTCAGAAATTAGAAGAGGTTCATATCCCGGTGTATTTACAACATTCATTGAAGAATGCTCAAATGACCAGACTTTTATTTCAATTTCACCAATGTCTCCTGCTAGAGTTAAACGAAATGAGCGATTTGAGTTTGTACTTAGATTCTTTGCATATCTTAATGAATATAATAACTTTAAGCATACAGTAAATGATTTTCTAGATGATTATTTGAAGAGAAATTTA
>JAGLCW010000055.1 GCA_023146045.1 Caldisericia bacterium | reverse complement strand
AACAAACAAATGGAGCTGAAGAACTTAAACGTTCCTTTGTATACAATGCAAGTGGATGGGTTACATCCATTAAGGATTCATACAATAATGAAATGACCTATTCATATGATGATGTTGGTCATATTACTGTTCAGACCTATCCTCCACCAGAAGAAGATGGTACATCTTATCTAAAAGAATGGACATATTCCCCAGAAGACGACATTGAAGGACTACTAACACAATACAGAGAAAAAGTAACAAGTGTACTATGGAATACAATATCCTACAGCTACACTGATCAAGATTCACCATCTCTACCTTCTTCTATTACAAACTCCCTTAACCAAACAACAGCAATAAATTACAATTCTCTTGGACAAGCTACTTCTATTACAAAAGATACATTAGCTGGTACTAAATCAAGAAGCTATACATACAACCCAATAACTGGAATATTAACAAAAAGCTCTGATTATGATGGTAATGAAACAACATATACATACAGCAATAATGGACAGCAATCTGTAGTAACTCAATATGAAGGAAATACTACAACTGGAACTCCAGTACATAGCTATTCAACAACTTACAATTCAGCTAGTCAAGTTACTGCTGTTTCAGACAGTATTACTTCTCAATCTTCATCAAATACAATAGCAAGTAATGGAGAGTTTACATCTAGTACAAGCATGACAAGTTGCCAGACTTCTTCAGCCTTTGAACAGGAGATATCAAGCGTTGACTACAAAATGCCTAAAAAAGATATTAAAATATCACCAATTGACAGTAGTCCTTTCCCTGGATCAATTACATACAATCCAATTACAAATTTAACATTAAATTATTTACATTCATACAATCCAACTCCATACACCAATACAAACTCAATGAGTCAAACAATCACATATAGCTACAACGATGATGGAACAAAAAATACAATAACCAATCACCTTGGTGAAGTTGGAACATATGCTTATGATACTCCTGGAAGAATAAGCACATACACAAACCAAGCTGGAATGACTCAAACTCTGGCTTACAACAGAAACAGCTTAAAAGAAGCTTTAACCGTTGAAGATAATGGAACAACAAGTTATACATATGACGATAGAAGCCAATTAACTTCAATAACCTATCCAATAAAAGGTACCATTAGCATTACACATAATGTTAGAGGTGATCAATTAACAGATGAAAAGGGAACCTACACCTATGATTTATTAGGAAGAAAAACAAATCTATCCTACACAGGTGGAGGAAGTAACTCCTGGAGCTACACACCAGATGGTATGTATGCTACAAAAGACGGTGACTCTTTAACATATGACGATCAAGGAAACACTAGCACTTGGACCGATGGAACAGATAGTGCTTCATTTTCTTACAGTACTGGATATACAAATATGGGACTTCCAAATTCCCTTACAGGAACAGCAGGAGTTAACAGTAGCTATGCATATACTTATGGATCTAAGCATTGGTTAAATACCATAAACAACACAAGTAAACAAACCCAAGGTTCATTTACTTATTCTTGGTCTACTTCAAAAGAACTTACCAATATTGCTAATCCTAATAGTACTCAACTAGTTCAAACATATACAAACAAACAACTAGATTGGGTAAGGGTACAAGATTCCCAAGCACAAAACACATATTTGTCATCCAATGCCTCATTTAATGGAAATGATCAAATGACAGGATATAGCTATTCTGTTAGTGCTACTCCATCAAATCTATCAGAAACTTACTCTATGGCATATCACACTACTGGATCAAGTAAAGGTAAATTAAATACCTTAACCGACAGTAACAACAAAGTTACAACATATGGATACAATGCTTCCAATGGAATGATTAGTTCTGTTCAGTTTTCTAATGTTGGTACATATACAATAGCAAGAAATGCAAATGGAACTACCAATACTATTACATATCCTAATCAACAAGGCACTGCAAACTTCACATACAATGGAGGACAAGGCAAACTATCTCAAATATCTATGCCTGGAAGCCAAAGCATATCATTAAACTGGAATGGTAAAAACCAAATATCTAGTGCATCTGGAAACAATAGTGGTTCAATCATTTCTTACTCTCTTACTTACAACAATAAAGGACAAACAACAAGATTAACTAAATCTAGTGGTGGAATAGAAATGCATCACTGGATATTCAACTATGGACCATATGGACTTGAAAAAGGAAGAAAGTATTCATCCATTGATGCACTACTCCTTACCCAAGATTACACTACAGATACTCAAGGTAGAGTTCTTTCAATGACATATACAGATCCAAGTCCAGCAGGATCATCTAACAATGGAGAATACTACTTCCATTACGATAACTTTGGCAACATGTGCTTACTAACAGATTCAAATGGATCCCCAGTACTAAGTTATGAATATGCTCTACACAATGGCAAGATCATTAACACATGGAACCCAAACAACATAGAAAACATACTCATGCAGAAAGGACAAACAGGAGTACCTGCACTAACACTAGGAACAAACACAACCATTGGTGATGACTTCATTGTTCCTGTACCACGACCAATTATTGGTATTGATCCGATAGATTACATAGTTCTTCCTCGTGATCCAGGATTTGATCTAAGAGCACCTATATATATTGATCAATTGGAATCAGACCGAATAATGTCGAAATTCAGAAAAAAGAATTGCAGAGGACTATATCGGTGCGTAGATCCACGAGCTGTATCTATAAATGGAACCAATGTAATAAGGTATAAGATTCATTACTTCTTTGGTGATTGTCCACAAAAAGCTCCAATGGATGGGTTAATGATGATATTTGAAGGTTATACATATAAGAAGCATATGAATGGGAGTGGTTCGGATCCCACTATAATTGAGCAACCACCAATTAATTACCCAAAAGGTACCGTTCTTTGCACCTTGGTTTCGTGTGAATGTGAAAACGATTTAATAATTATCAACCCTTAATTATTTAATATGTTTATGCACGGTTTAGAAATTATGCGAATAAGTAAAATAACTAAATGCAAGTTATATAGACATCTAAAACCGAATAAAAAACTGAGATAACTCCCTACAGTAAGATTCGATAAAATCTTACTGTAGGGAGTTAAAGATTTTGACAAGAAACATGTATAAGGACGGTGTAATGAAAAAAAGAATCCATTCAATTCTTCTGGCTACATTGGTAGCAATAGTTTGTATTTATCCTTTGCCTGCTACTTATTCTTCTCCTTCTGCCAATGAAGATATTACGTACACCAGTTGGCCTTTAATTCGAGTCGATTCTAATAACTCTGGCTTTACTTCTGCCACCTTCCCTACCACAATGGAATTTGATGAATTCCTACCCGTGCATAGCTTTCATGCTCCTATTATTGCAAATAACTGTTATTTTTTAATTGAATGGGAGACTGGAGAATTACAGTGCTATGATATTGAAGCCCAGGAACTTCTTTGGAGGAAACGATATACCAACATTATTAGGCAGCAAGATATGAACATGGGCAATGTCTGTGCATTTTCAGAAGAAACCAATCAACTACTTTTATTAGAAACCGTGGAAGGTAACTGGATTAACAAAACAGGATTTGTATCCAGAGTATATTCATTAAGCCCTAAAAATGGCAATATAATTTGGCAAAACGACATAGAAGGATACTATGCTAACAGCATTACATTAAGTGATACAGAAGCATACATAAAAGTCATTGAGATTAAACGCAGTTCAACCAGTAATTACCTTAGCAAGAATCATAAGATTGCATGTTACAACTTGCAAACAGGCAGAAAGAAGTGGATCACAAGAGAAATACGTTGTGGTGGAAACTTCCGGTATCCAAACCCACCAGCATTACACTCACGGCATCTTGTTACTTCATCTACCGATTGTATATCACAAGAGCCAAATGGAGATGTATGGGTAAAATCCCCAAGCTACATTAGTCTGATTGACAGGGATACTGGAGATTTACTGCAAACGGAAGTGCTGGAAGATTTTGCAGTAGCCAGCACACCTATGCTTGTCGGGTATAGGGTGGCTATGGTTGGGAGTCGCTCTGGAAGTACAGCTTTGTACCTTATTGAATATACAATCACGGATGGACGAATGGTTTACAAAACACTCTTACGACTTTCAGATAACACTTTGTTATATTATTTTAGTGTTAACCTTTCCCGACATGCCAACCATATCTACTTTCTGGATTACAGTGGTATACTGGTGTGTGTTTCTATCGACACCAGCACCATTAAATGGAAGAAAAATGTAGGTAGTGGAAGTTGGGTAGGTCCTTACTTTTGTAATGAAGACTACTTAATCCTATGCACTAAGAAATATGAACATATAACGTTGCAGTACCTTGACCCAGAAGATGGCACAGAACTCTTTTCCACTTCGGCTCGGTTTGACGGAAAGGCACCGGTTGAACTAACCGGTACTGACAATCACATATGGGCTAAATGTGGAGGAAGATATGGCACTCAAATCGCCCACTTCACAACTCCACCTTCTCCTTCAATTATTGTATCTCCACTTGAAATACATGAAACATGCTGGGAAGATGAAACGGAATGTTTCAATCATACCTTAACAGTTACATCTCAAGGAGCAATCTCTGGAACTATTGAATGTAGTGATCCATGGATTAGTGTAGATACAAATAAAGTAAGAAAAAGAACTAAAGAAGTAACATTAAAGATTGATCCAACTGATGAATCACTTAAAGCTCAGAATTCTTCTGTTGAAAGTTCTGTTAATTCTGATGGTACTTTATCTCCCTACATTGGTCATCACACCTCATCTGTTGAGTTTGTCACAAATGGAGGTGATGTAACTGTATCTGTAATTCTAGACATACTCAAGCGTCCTAAACTAGAAGTTATTCCTCCTTTAGTAGAACTTACAATTATTGAAGGAGATACTCCACCATTTACATTGTTTCATGTAAACAATACAGGTGGAAAAGGATTAAAAGGGAATATTTCTGAAGAAACAGAATGGCTTACTCTTTCTGAGCATGTTATCACAGACGAATTAGGTGAATTCAGTGCACTTTATGCCACTCAATCTAAACCACCTGGTATATACAAAAGCAATATTGAGGTTACAAGTAATGGAGGTAATCAAACTATTCCTATTACTTTAACAATTACTCCAAAACCTTTCCTAGTTGTTACTCCAGGCTCCATAATTAAACAAGTAGCAATAGGATCAAGTGACTCTGTACCATTAACATTAACCAATACAGGAGGATTAGGACTCTTTGGAACAATAACCAGTGATAAAGAATGGTTACATAATAGTATCAACATATACAAAGATGAAACTAAAACAATGTTTGTAGTACTTAATGCTAGAGATCTTAAAGCAGGTACATATTATGGAACTATTACATTTAAAGGTAATGATCAAATAATTAAAGTACCTGTAACATTACAATGCATTGTATGGATAACATTTCATATAGGATCAAGAACAGTAGAAGTTAATAAAGTTAAAGAAACAATTGAAGCAGCTCCATATCTATTCCAAAAACGTAGTTATGTACCAGTACGTAAACTAGTAGAATCTTTACCAGTACTTAACTACTTAAAAAATGCTGAAATGGAATGGAACCCAGAAGAAAGAAAAGTAACAATAATAGTAAATAATCAAACAACTGAACTATGGGTAGACAACCCAATAGCTAAAATAAACAACATAGAAACACCCATTGATCCAGACAACCTTAACATAGCACCTCAGATAAGAAAAGGTAGAACATTCCTACCATTACGCTTTGTATCAGAAACATTAGGATACACAGTAGAGTGGGTAGCCTCTACACAAACTATCCACATTAAGTATGTGGTGGAGTGATTGGGAATCTTTCAAATATTCCTTTTGTATAGTGAATATTCAACCTTCAATCCACTCCCAAATAAACCCCTTAAAAAACTTTGCATTTAATTAGAACCCTGTTAATATATTGGTGTTAAGAATTAAATATTTTGGTTGTTTGTTGGGTGCGTACACCAAACTGTGTAA
>JAGLCW010000054.1 GCA_023146045.1 Caldisericia bacterium | reverse complement strand
TAATTCTATTCTTTGCATCTGTTACAGAGGTTACTTGATCCATTATGTCATAAACAAATGATGTTGTATTGCTAAGCGCATCGGTTGTTGATGTTAGTCTTCCGTAATTATCATATGCATATGAAGTTAAACTACCTTTTGGATCGCTTACGCTTGTAAGTTGTCCTAGGTCATCGTATGTCATATCTACATCTTTAGATTGGGTGCCTGTAGAGTTAGAGTAAGATATTTGGCTAGGTGATCCTCCTGGATTATATGTCACTTCGCTGTATCTTCCAAGTGGATCAGTTGTTTTTACCAATCTTCCTAGAGCATCATAATCTCTATCTGTAACTTGATTCAATGGATCTGTAATAGTGTCTATGTATCCATTTGCATCATAAGTGTAAGTGTATGTTGCAGTTTGTCCTGTTTTCCAAGTATATGTTTTGCTAGTTGCTTGTTGGTTTGCATTGTACTGTACTGTTGCAGTTTGACCAGAAGGAGATACAACAGATTGAATGGTTGATCCATCTTGAGTATAATTAATTGTTGTTGTATTGCCTTCTCTGTCTGTACGAGTAATTGGCTTGTTGTAATCATTGTATGTAATAGTAGCTGCATTTCCATCAGCATCTGTTACTGATGTTAAATTTCTTTTGTAGTCATATGTATATGTTTTCTTTTCGTCAATTGTATTTGGATCACCATCATCAAGTGATTCTTCTTTTATTGCTGGGCTTGCGTGTTCAGAGTCTGGTTCAAATGTTTTTTTATGTCCAAATTCATCTTCTATATAAGCAACAGTACCATCATGATAGAATCCATAATTGTATTCATTGCCACTTGGATCTGTAATTGATGCTACTAAGGTATTTGGATCCATACGATACTCTGTTGGTTTTTCTTGGCATTGTGGTGCTACAATACTAATATAATTAGGATCGCATGGGTCTAATGAAGGTGCTACAATACTCCAAAGAGGTTTCTCTGCTGTATTAACTTCTGTAGAAACAGTTACCGAAGTTAGTAGATTTGTTGTAGTATCGAAGTTGTAATGATATGTTCTCCCTTGCGAGTCTGTCGCTGCTGTTATTTGGTTGTTAGCATTGTATTGGTATTGTACTTGTTCGTTAAGTGGATTACGTATTTCTACTAAGCGATCATAAGTATCATAGATGTAAGTCATGCTTCTGTTTGAATAACCATCTTCAACTGATGTTAATTGTCCTTGGGCATTGTAGTTGTAATTAAGTTCTCCTCCAATAGATGAAGTAATCTTCTGTATTTTACCATCTGTATTGTACCATCTGGAAATATCTTTTGTTGGAGTTTGAAGTTCAAATCTTTCTGTTGCAGGTTTAGATGTATCACAGATAAGTTTGGAATTAGTTACCTTCGGATTGTAGTAGGTTGTTACTGTTGGTATTGTTGTTTGATTTGGATCAAGTACTTTTTGTAATGCGAATATACTCCCAGTAGCAGTGCTTGAAAGAATATGATCGTTCCCAGGTATCAAATTGGGATCGCGAGGATCTGGAATAATGTTATCATCATTTGGGGTAAATGCAGCATGAGGCTCACATGGATCTAGATAATAAGAGGTAACGGGAGCTTCATTGCTTAAACAACCCTTCACATCAAAGGTTTCTCCAGCTGTCCCTACATGCACATCGAAGGATTCTCCATCTGTCCCTACATTATTAAAATCTCTACCTGGACCTCCTGGTGGGTAACATAGGTCACCATTACCAACATTCATTGCCAGTGGATAATCTACACCGACTGGTTTTAAGAATGCCTTTGTTTCTAGCTCTCCATTGGTTCCTATGTCTCTAGCAGATACTGTCTGTACCATTGGGAGTGAAGATAGTGGTTTCTGTACTGAATAGTTTGGTTGACTCATTAAGGATGCATTGGCTTCCATTACAGATGTGAAGCTTACTATTGGATAGTTTGGATACACCGTTGATGATATTGGGGTGTTTACAAGTACTGATATGTCTACTGTGTTATGTGGGTTTGTGGTACCTAGGTTAATGTAAGGTATTGATTGATCTAGATATGGTGCTGCTGGTATTACTCCAGGAGGAGTTGTATCGTTATCTGGCAATACTACAGTTAATGCATTATTTGTATATATGTCTGCTCCAGTATTTGGATCTCCATTTAGTACTGGGAATGAATAAGTACCAAAACAATTATTAGATATTGGCCTTGGTGTTTGGAATGGTACATTGGTTTGAGTAGTTGTAAAAACATCATCATATGTAAGACTTACAGATAATGTGTCTTCTCCAAATGGTATTAGTTGATCCATTGAGTAAGTTGTTATTGAGAAAGAATGTATTGGGTTA
>JAGLCW010000053.1 GCA_023146045.1 Caldisericia bacterium | reverse complement strand
AGTGAGTATCTCTTTGCAATATATTGCGAAACAAGAGTTTTCCCTGATGCGATAGGTCCTGTCACTCCTACAATGAAGCTTTTCATTTTAATTCAGCCAATGTAATCCCTGCATGAAATGAGACTTTCAATGGCACTGAAAATGGTACAGCGTGAATCATTTTTTGTTCAATAATATTCTTTACTTCAGAAAATTCTTCTTCTGGTCCCTCAGTAATAATCTCGTCGTGAATCTGTAAAATCATTTTTGTATCATATGACGCAAAAAGACTTTGATTGATGTCAATCATTGCTTTTTTAATTATATCTGCAGATGTTCCTTGTATAACAGTGTTTACGGCCAATCTTTCACCCAAAGAAACAATATTCTTATTGCTACTGTGTAACTCTGGTATTGGTCTTCTTCTCCCAAGCAAAGTAATTGCGTAACCTGTTGTTTTTGCATCGTTAACTGCTCTTTCAATAAATCTTTTTACTCCAGGGAAAGTTCTGAAATACATATCAATAAACTGCTTTGCTTCTTTCATTGGTATATGCAATGATTGCGATAATCCATGAGGAGTCATACCATAAATAACCCCGAAATTTACTGTTTTTGCAATCTTTCTATAGGAATCAATTACTTGTCTTTCTTTTGGTATACTAAAAATTTTTCTTGCTGTCCAATCGTGAATGTCTTGATCAGAACAGAAAGCTTCGCACATCTTCTCGTCCTTTGAAAAATGTGCTAAAACTCTCAAATCAATTTGTGAGTAGTCTGCGCTAACAAATATATTATTATCGTTTCTAATGCAGAAAGCCTTTTTGATATAGTTGCCCCAAACTTTATCTGATGGAAGATTCTGTAAGTTTGGGTTTACAGAAGATATCCTCCCAGTTGCTGGTCCAGCTTGCAAGTACGTAGTATGAATCAAATCATCTTTTTGAATGTTTTTGTAAAGCCCTACAACATATGTATTGAGCATTTTTGAAAGCTCTCTGAATTCAATAACCATTTCTATAACAGGAGACAACGGTTTCAATTCTTCTAACACAGAAACATTTGTAGAATATCCAGTTTTAGTTTTTTTCCTTGCTGGAAGATGCATTTTTTCAAACAATATAAATGCAAGTTGCTTTGGAGAAGCAATGTTAAATTCTTGCCCAACTTCCCGATAAATGTTCTCTTGAACAATAGCTATTCTGTTTTTTAGTTCTTTTTCAGCATTCTGCAAATAGTCTTTAGAAATTTTTACTCCAGCAGTTTCCATGTCATATAAAACACTAAGTAAAGGCATTTCTAGGTCTTTATAGAGCTTTATTTCATCTGACTCATATAATTTATCCATCAAGGTTTTAGAACATGTAGAAACGCAAAATTCTTGACTTGAATAAAGGTTTGTTTGGTACTCTGTGCAGAAATTTTCTATAGAGTACTGTTTTGTGTTCGGCTTGTCTATAAAATATGCCAGTTGAAGATCGTCTGAATTCTTTAACAATAAAGTATCTTTAAAGCTGAAGTAATGCAAAATACTTTTTATATCAAACAAAAACTTATGTATTTTTTCATTTGAAAAAATATTCTTTAGGGAAGTTAGAAACCAATTTGGTTGGTTTATGTCTTTTAATTCACATCTGAATACGGTATCAGCAGTTACAATGGCCAATGTGTTTTTAAAAAGCATAATAGTAGCTTCACTAGATGCTATTATTTTACTTAAAATAACTTCATTGTTTTCTTCATTCCATAATGTAATTTTACTTTCTTCTTCAGATAAGTTTTCTTTATTTGGCATTTCGGCTTCTTTTTTAGAATTATTTTCCTGAATATCCCTTGTTATACTTTTTAAATTGTATCTTCTTGAAACAAACAATAGTTCATTTAAATCTAACTCTGTAAACGCTAAGCTATCATACTCAAACTGTATTTGAACATCGTAATCCAATTTGATAATTCTTTGGTTCCTAATCAAAACATCTGAGAATTCTCTAGCTTTTTCAGTTGTTTTTGATACATCTTCAAGGATTTTTTCAATTGATCCATATTCTTGCAATAATTTTGCAGCTGTTTTTGGTCCTATCTTTGGAACTCCCTTAATATTGTCTGAAGTATCTCCTACCAAAGATTTAAAATCAACAATTTGGTGTGGATAAACGCCATATTTAGCATATACTTCATCTGAATTAAAAAGCTTTGGCTCTCTTTGCCTATTTACAGGTGACAAAACTTGAATATCGTCTGAAATAACTTGGAGAAGATCTCTGTCACCAGAATATACATATACAGAATTTCCACCACGAGAATACTTACTAGCAAAGGTTGCTAGTAAGTCGTCTGCTTCATACCCATTTAACTCAAACCATGATATATTAATTCTTGAAAGAATTTCTCTAATCAATTTTGTTTGAATAATTAGTGAATCTGGAGTTGGAGGCCTATTTGCTTTATAACTAGGCAAAATTGTAGATCTGTAGGTTTTGCTTTTTGTATCAAAGCATACTGCAAAGTAGTCTGGTTTTTCAGTATTCACAATCCGTATCATTGTTTTTAGAAAACCGAATATAGCATTCGTTGGTGTACCATCGGAAGAAGTAAGCTCTCTTATCGCGAAAAAGGATCGGTAAAAAAGATTATTTCCGTCTAGAAATACTGCTTTTCTCTTCACGATTCTTCTGTTTCACCGGTTTCGTTATCTTTAGAATTCAATTCGACAATCTTACCCCAATATTGGTAAGTTTCAGTTAAAATCACAATGAATGCAATCACTAAAGCAACAACAAAAATAAATCCAAAGCTTGCTGTTACTAATCTACCTCCAACGGTAAGCCCAAGTGGTGGGAATGCGTAAGCTGCTTGCATGAATGCAGCAATGTAAAGATTTTCTGTTCTAACGTAAATATACGAACAAAAAACACTGTACGAAAACACAAAGATAATTGTTCCAAATGACAAACTTGTTGCATTCGCTACTGAAAACCTAATGCAATGTAAAAGGGTGAAAATTAAAGTCATGATAAGTATTGAAACTACTTGTTTCCAAAATGGTGACATACTAAATGTGAGAACAGAGTAAGTTTTATTTAAAAGATAACCCCAAGACATTATTGCAATACATATTCCAGCAATTCCCCATGTACTAATGAACTGAACAATATACTCTATGTTTAACTGTCTAGCCGATACATATAGTGATTGTGGTTCAAAAAATAATGCAGTCCCCAAAGGTAGAATAACATATAGCCCAACCAAAGCTAAAAGAACAAATAAAAATCCTGGAATAATTTTTCCAAAATTTGCTCCAATATCTTTTAAAGTCCACCCATCTAGCTTTAAAAACCAAACAGTTATTGCAAGCATGGCAAGGTTTGGTAACAAATATATCACGTTAGACACAATTAATCCTGGTTGAACATCCCATAAAGCGTATATCCAACCATTTAGTAATTGTATCAGAGCAGGAAAAATTAGTATTGCAACAACAAAGGCAAGAAGGATTAGCAATTCTCTAAGATCTATTTTGTTTTTCATGTTTTTCTCCATAATAAAAATGGCGGATGAGGAGGGATTCGAACCCCCGGAGCTATTCGCTCGCAGCATTTCAAGTGCTGTGCCTTCGACCACTCGGCCACCCATCCGCAAAACACACAATAGTATACATAAGTCTTAAAAATCCGCAAAGGGCAACTTTTTTTTTACAAAATATCATCAAGATCTAATGACCCATCTGCTCTTTGTCGATTCTCCATTAAGGATGCCATACATCTTCCAACTGCAACTCCTGATCCATTCAATGTGTGAACAAATTTTAACTTTTTGTTATCGTCCCTATATTTTATATTTGCTCTTCTTGCTTGGAAATCTATGCAGTTAGAAACAGAAGAAATTTCTACATATTTATTCATTGACGGAAACCATACTTCAATATCATAAGTCTTAGAAGATGTGAACGCAGTAAGATCAGCAGTACAAAGAGTTATTACGCGATAAGGTATCTTCAATTTTTTAAGAATTGATTCAGCATCTTCGAGCATTTCCTCAAGAGCATCCCATGACTCTTCAGGTTTTGTTAACCTAACTAATTCAACTTTTTCAAATTGGTGCACCCGTATCAAGCCTCTTGTCTCTTTTCCTGCAGCACCAGCTTCTCTTCTAAAGCATGAAGTAACAGCTGTAATCTTTATAGGCAACTCTGAAGTTGGTATTATCTCTCCAGCTCTAGTATTTATCAATGGAACCTCTCCAGTTGGAATAAGAAAGCTATCCTCTCCATCTAATTTATACAAATCATCTTCGAATTTAGGAAGTTGCCCAGAGCCTAACAGTGTGCTTCTTTTTGCAATAAAAGGAACAGCTAACTCTGTATATCCTCTTTTGCCTGCATTTTCAAGCATCATATTTTGGAGTTTTCTTGCCAGTATTGCTCCTTTCCCTCTCAACATAACAAATTTATTTCCAGCTATTTTCACGCCTCTGTCAAAATCAATCATGTTATTCTTTTCACCCAGTTCAATATGTGATAAGGGTGGAAATTCCATTTTAGAAACATCACCCCACGTTTTTTTGACAGGGTTATCTTCTTCCGATTCTCCATATGGAACAGATTTGTCTGGTAAATTTGGTAAATCAAGCAATAGGTCATTCAATTCTTCCTGTATTGAGCGAACCTTATCATTCCCATCTGAGATACTATCTGACACAACTCTCATTGTTTCACGAATTTTAGAAATATCTTCGCCTTTTCTTGCCATTTCTCCAATTTTCGCAGATTGGTCGTTTTTCTGATGCTTTAAAGATTCAACTTCTTGCAATAACTCTCTTCTATTTAAATCTAATTCAATAACTCTCTTCACAACAGAAGAGTCTATAGATCTTTTATTAAGTGCTTCTTTAACCATATCTGGTTGATCTCTAAAAAGCTTAATGTCTAACATATTATTTCTCCTTTTTGATTGATTTTTTAATTGTATTTTTAATGAATTCAACTTTATCTCTTAATGCAGCTGCTTCTTCAAATTCAAGTAATTCTGCTTTTTCATGCATTTCTTCTTCTAATTCACGTATAAGAATCGTTGCATCTTGATACTTAGAAACTTCTTCATGCAACATTTCAATTTCTTTGTCTTCTTCAATTTCTATCAAGTCTTTAACTGTTTTTTTAATACTCTTTGGCTCAATATTGTTTATTTCATTGTAATTTTCTTGTAAGATTCTTCTTCTATCTGTTTCATCTATGGCATACTGCATTGATTTTGTAATTCTGCCAGCATACATTACTACCTTCCCTTGTACGTGCCTTGCAACTCTTCCAATCATTTGAATCAAAGAAGTATTAGATCTTAAAAACCCTTCTTTATCAGCATCCATTATTGCAATCAATGAAACTTCTGGAAGATCTAAACCCTCTCTTAAAAGGTTAATTCCCACAACGCAGTCATATTTCCCCAATCTTAAGTCTTTTAGTATTTTTACTCTCTCTAGTGTGTCCAATCCAGAATGCAAGTATTTTGCTCTAACTCCTTTTTCAAGAAGATAATATGATAATTCCTCAGACATTTTTTTTGTTAAAGTTAACACAAGAACTCTTTGTTGTTTTGCAGATGCTTTTTTTATTTCCTTAAGAAGATCTTTAACTTGACCCTCCAATGGCTTTATCTCAATAACTGGATCTAGTAATCCGGTTGGTCTTATTAATTGCTCAACGATTTGAGTGCTATTTTCTTTTTCAAAACTCCTAGGAGTTGCAGAGATAAAAATTGCCTGGTGAATTTTCTTTTCAAATTCTTCCCATATTAAAGGTCTATTGTCTAAGGCGGATGGCAATCTAAACCCATAGTTAACTAAAGTTGTTTTTCTACTTCTGTCTCCCTTATACATGGCTCCTACTTGTGGAATTGACAAGTGCGATTCGTCCATAAACATTAAAAATGGAGGCTTAAAGTAATCAATAATCGTAGATGGTGTAGAACCACTTTTTCTCCCGGCTAGTTGCCTTGAATAGTTTTCAACACCTTTGCACACTCCCATAGTTTCTAATTGTTCTAAATCGCAAATAGTTCTTTCTTCAATTCTCTGTGCTTCTATCAATTTTCCAGATTCTTTAAATGATTCGATCTTCTCTCTTAGTTCTTCTCGTATTTCTGGTATAGCTTCTTCTAGTCTCTTTTTAGTTGTAACAAATTGTTTTGCTTGGAAAAAAATAAAATGGTCAATTCTTTCGATTGTACTTCCATCTATTGGATGTATTAGTTTTAAAGACTCGATTTCATCTCCGAAGAATTCTATTCTAACGGCATTGTCTTCCCTTTCAGCAGGAAAAACATCCACTACATCACCATTTGCCCTTACAATCCCTGGATGAAACTCATATTGGTTTCTTTCGAATTGTATCTTGACTAATTTCTTTATCAATTTATCTCGAGGGATATTTTGTCCAATTTCTACTGAAACTATATTGTTTTGATAATCCTCTGGTTGTTGCCACCCGTAAATACATGATACAGAAGCTACTACAATTACATCTCTTCTTTCTATCAATGCCCTGACTGTAGATTGTCTCAATCTTTCAATTTCTTTGTTAATGTCGGCATCTTTTTCAATATATAAGTCTTGTGTTGGTACATAAGCTTCTGGTTGGTAATAATCATAATAGCTAACGAAATATTCAACTTTATTCTTTGGGAAATATTCTTTGAACTCCGCGTACAGTTGTGCTGCTAAAGTTTTGTTTGGTGCAATTACTAATGCTGGCATATTTACTCTCTGTATAACGTTTGCCATAGTAAAGGTTTTTCCTGATCCAGTTACCCCTAGTAATGTCTGGAATCTATCTTTATTATTTATTCCATCTACAAGCTGTTTTATGGCTTTAGGCTGGTCTCCTGCTGGTTTATAAACTGATGTTAATTGAAAGTCTTCTATTTTTTTCATAATTTTGTAAAAAAAAAGAGCGGTACTAAAAAGTACCGCTCAATCTTACTTTAAAGTAATAAGCTTCTATTCTAATGACAATCTTTCGATTTCAATTGATTTTTCTTTTTGATTCCATATTACTTCTGCGCCTAACATTTCAACAACAAATCTAATGGGGACAAAAGTTCTTCCACTTTTTATCTCTGGTGGAGCATCTAGTGTAACAATTTTATTATTAACAATGGCTCTATTTGAACCAATTTGCATAGATATTATTGTATCTCCTAGTTTAACATTAATTCCCTTGGTTTGTGCAACCCATTCTACTGTTGCGTTAAAGCCCTTAGCAATAACAGTTAAAGGGACAAATGTTCTTGCATCACTAATATATGGTGCTGCATCAAGCGTTATGCTTTCACCGTTAATTGTTGCTTTTTTGCTACCTATTTTCAAATTTACATTGCATCTTTTGTAATTAGGAACATCTACAATTTTTTTTGCAAATCCGTCGTTTGTTCTAACATTAACTTCAATTCTGTTCTTTCCTACTTCAACTGGAACTTCAGCTTCAAAGTCGAAAGTGGTTGCTGCATCATCAGCAACCACTTTAGCTTCTATACCATTTACAAACACCCATATTAGTCTGTTTGTCTCAGTTCCGTTACTATTTCTTGTTACTTTTCCATTGATAGAAATTTCATTTTCTTCAATGTACTTGTCTTCTAATAGTATGTCGATTTTTATATTAGCATCTTGCCTTTCGACGTTTACAATTTTCTTTGTTCTGTTTCCGTTTTTATCAGTAGCTGTAATTTCATAAGTATTTATGTTTTTTTCAAGTTTAACTTCTTGGCTAAAATAACCTTTTGAGTTAACTTTTGCATTAATACTATTTATCTGTACTTTAGTTCCTGCTTCAACATTACCAGATATTATTGCAGTATTTGACGACAATACTTTAACAGGCTTTAGTTCTATGGAAGCTTTTTTAACTTCTTTGTCGACACCAATTATATTGTATCCGTCGATTAAACCTTCCATTTCACCCTTAAGTATTAGAATACCTTGTGAGTCTGGCATTACTGTAAATTCTACTTTGCCTTCACTGTCGGCTGTTTTACTATCTTTTATGCCTAAGCCTTCAATAGATACCTTAGTACCTTGCATAGTTTCATTTGTACCAGCAACTTTAGCATAAACAACTATCTTTGCAGCTTTTCCAACAGCAATTGTCTTGTCTGACATTATTTTCAGCTCAACACCACTTGCAACATCTAGATCTGCTAATCCTCCAACCATGTAGAAGTTAGGATAAATAAATCTAGTATCTTTATTCCAGTATTGTAAGAAAGCTTGCTCTTCACCAGTTCCTGTTGGTGAATAAGAAATAATTGTTTCTTTCGCTTTTGGATCTACATCTGAAGAATAAAGATTACCATAGATAGATGTTTCTAATTGTGGCCCGTATGCTCCATTTTGGAAAACTGACCTTGGGTAGTATTCTGATCCATCAACCATAATTGACCCACCATTTTGTAGTGGTAGATCTCTACTGTCAGCAGGGTAAGCCCTTACAAGAATGTTATTAACTTTTCCATATGTTATATCATATGCATCAGTATTTAATATCTGTTTTCCTAGAGCTAGTCCTGTTGTTGCGTCATACAGGTCCACATTTGGCTGTTTCATTTCGATATATCTGTTAGGCATTGCCTCCCAGTCTAATCTGAATGTATTATCAGCCGTTGTTACTTGATAAGTTCTCTTTCTTGTATATGTATAACACCACCAATAATGGTAAGAAATAGATATTGTTTGCCAACGGTTGAAGAAACGGCTTTCTGTTCTTTGTGGTGACTTCTCACTATACTCACCTGGATTACCGTATACGTCTGCAAAGAAATCATTGTTTGAATACCTGTTGTTACCAACAAGTCCGCCTATCTTACAAATATCCTCGGCATAAACATAGAATGATGCTTTTCCTTCTTTGTCAAGATTCAAAGAATCTCTGTATGTGAGGTTAAAGTCTTTATCTATGTCGTTGAACAAATAACCACCTTCGTGTGGGCTATTGTAGATAGCTCCAAGACCCCAACCCTTTTTGAGTGAGGAATATTGTGAAATTCTATCTTCAATATATGCTGTTCTATCTTCTGGCATAATGTGGAACATTGTGTCAGTAATGAAGTCTCCATCATCCCACATCCAATTCTTTGTATTGTAGAATGTCCAGAAACCAGTTATTGTTCTGAATTTGGTTCCACTAGTTGCCCAGTAATTGTAATAGTATGCTCTAAAACCAGCTAGTTTCTTAATCTCTTTGTTTGAGGTATCTAGTTGTCCATTATTGTTAAGATCAATTCCTACATGAATGTCTGCATATGATGTCCCACCATATCCACCTTCAGCTCCTGCTGCCATGTATGAATAATTATTATTTGGTTGAACTAATGGGCTTGTATACCATCTTGCTTGACTATATGCCCAACCATAATTCTTTGGAGCATTTGACAATAATGTAAATCGTGATGTTTCTGTAGCATTGCCACCACAAATTGATATAGATGATCCAGCACCCTTTAAAGGAATTCCTTGAGCATTCTTAACATATGCTGAAACTTTATACAATCTGTTGTCACCAGCAGTAAGAATGAAATCTGGTTCACCAGGAATAGAGTATTCTGTTCCTGTTGGATCGTCAGTGTTTACTACTTTGTATGCAACATCTGGAAGAACAACGTTTACTTCGGCTTTACCGAAATGTCTTCTGTCTGGCGTGTAGATATATACTTCAAAATTACCTTCATCATTTGCACAGAAACCCTTGAATATGTACTTACCGGAATCTTTTTCACGGAAATCTGTTTCAATTGGTACAAATGGATTAGTAGTTGATGAATATAACATTGTATTGTTAATCAAACTATTGTCATTGTTATGAAGATCAGTTCTTAACCAATAGTACTGTGGTAGTCTAGCATCGTCTCCATAATAATAATCATTGTCTGGTCTTGGATCAAATATAAGCTTGTTCCATATTTCAATGTCTTCTACTAAACGTTCTCCAGAAGGATCAGCAACTCCAAATTGAAGATCTACAGGTTCTCCTTCTGAATCAAGCACTTGGAAAGTTAATGGACTCTGTGGATCTGCTAACTCTGGAGTTACACCAGCAGTAAGGGGTTCTGGTCCATATGAAATTATTAGGTCGTTGTGCGGCTTAACTTCAAGTTGTGCTTGAGCAGATAGGTAAACTTCATGAGAATATTGATAATATTGCTCTATTTCTTTTGGTACGTTGCTTCCGTCTGCATTTGCTAAACTGTACACAAAAGCCCTATCATTATTGTCATCGCCGTATTTGTATGCTGTCACGTATACAGGAAGTATTTCGTCTGCATCAATTATATGGTCTGGAATAGATAAATCACCTTGGATTTCTCCACCACCAAAATCCCACCCTACTGATGTAATTTTGGATCCATTTTCTTCTGACAGATTAAATGTATATGTTCCATTGTTAATATTGAATGTCCTAGCATCAATAACTCCGCTAGTCCATGTGTTGGCATTCAAATCATATGTTCCAACAATTTCTGTTTCAAAGTCAGCAAATGAAACTTTACCATCTTCGTTTGTGTCGTCTGCATAATCAAATTGAATTGCTTGCTCTGTTTTTAATGAACTTCTTGGAGCTCTTGTTATCCAACCATCTCCAGCACCATCATAAGATTTTGTGCCAGTATTATACACACCTCTGTCTTGCCATATAACTACAACAGCATCATTACACTCTCTTACGAAATCTGTGTAAGCTGGGTCAAAGCCCTTTGGTTCATATTCACTTAGAGTTACTGTTAAGTTTTGATCTTCATCAACCATAAAGTTTTCTTTATCTGTTTTAAGATCTAATGCATGTATTAGGAAACCTTCTGCTTTTTCTTCGCAGCAGTCTTGGTATGTTTTTACAATTCCATTTCCTAGTTCTACTTCAATTTTGATTTTTCCCCTGTTTACTGGTATCAATTCGTCAATTACAAAACAATTTGGTTCTGAACCTGACATTAAAGCATCAGGTGCGGCATTCTCGTAATGCAGTCTCTTGTTGAATTGTAGTACTGGGTTCAAATCTTCGTAATCCTCGTAATACACTGTATCACCGAATCCAATTGTGAAATCAATTGTGTATGGTGATGTTGTTGTTGTGAAATTACTAAGTACTTGTTCATACCAACCAAAGTTTTGTTCATTAATTATAATTTCGCCTGAATAATTATATTGAATTGGTACATTTTTAAGCTCATTGTATTCGTTATTTCTTAATGTGTAGAATGTATTACTTTCATCTTGATCGTAAAAACGTTTTGGTGTAGCAAATTGACCAGTAATTCTGATTTCCTTAATTAGTAAATCTGGTCTATTTGGATTTCTTTGGAAGCTATAGTGTTCGTTGTCAAAGTTCTTCATAATAAAGAACAAGCCATAGTCAGTCAAAGGATAAAATTCTGTCCCAAGCTTGTTGTATTGATCATACTGCCACTGTTTATCAAAATCGTAGTTTGATGTAAATCTCTTCTTGGCAGATCGTCTAGAATGTATTGCTGGGAAAGCATTAAATCCAGATCCTCTTCCAGTATCACCCATTCCAACATCTGAAGAAACGCTACCTTCAACTCTACCAGTATGTGTTTGTCCTCCAGGATAAGATCTAAGATCCTCTTGCATATCAAACAATATAGGATCATATCTAGCTTGGATAAATGGATTTGGTGGTACTTCCATTTTGCTTAAAGCGAAGCTTCCTTGTGTGTAGTTAACAGTTGAATATTGCAATGCATGATCAACCATTGTCACATCTACAAAGTTTAACACCGGATCTGCAGGAATAACGCTCAAAGTGGTAGATCCACAATAGTCAATTCCCTGAGAAAAGTCTCTTATAAAGTATGGGGCATGTATAATTGCAGCATTATAGTCAAACATAGCTTCTTTAGAGTAGAATGTTACTTCTACAGGTGTCGAAGAATTTGTTGGACGTGCAATTACTAACCCTCTTCCGCCTGGGTCTTTACCTTTTTCGTAATTACTAATGTGAACTGGTATACCATATGTCATAATGGTGTATCCACCAAAAGTATCTCCATAAGTTACATCACCTGGTGGTGGATAACGATTGCTTTCATCGTAGTTTCCACAATTACCATAGCCTTGACCTGTACCTTCTGTACAGTCATTATCTACCCATCTACCTGGACCGCCACTACCTAAATATGTAATAACGTCAGCAGAGTCTAGCATGTTACTGTATCCAGTATCATTCCAAGCCCACATGTAGTACGTATTATCAGTGTTAACTTGAACAATACCTTTGTCTACACCAGCTTCATCGAAATAGGTCGTAAACAACCATGCAATTCCTCCACCATGTACATTAAAATAGAATAGTGGATCTATACCAAAATTGGTTGCAATTGGTATAGAGTGTGGGTCGTTAATATCTAGTGGATCATCTGGGTCATATAAATTTACTGTGAAAGAAGGTTGTCTTTGTTCATATAAAGTTAGACATTTCTTATCTGGCAATATGCTCATTTCACAGGCACTAACGGTCTCTTTATATTCTTCGTAACAATCGTATATATTCTCATAGTTTCTTGGGAATGGAGGAATATAAGGAGTTGGAAGATCTAAAGGATATCGCATTTCCTTTTGTGCAACTAAAGACAAACCACCAATGCGGAATACCTGAGTTGCCCAGAAAGGATCTTGATATAAACCATCTGGTGGTCTATTAAACCTTGAATACTGATCTGTACCGTACGGTAAGTTTTCTACTTTAAATGCTTGGATCTTAAAGTTCCTGTTACCATATTGTCCAGAATCGTCTAAAGAACCTCTCCAAGGAGTAAAATGCAATTTTGATATAGGGTCAGATGCGGTTATAGTTCTTCTACCAATAAATGAAATAGAAGTATCGAAGTTTCCAAGGTCATAGTAATAGACTATTACCTTTTCGTCACCTTTTAATTTTTGATCAAGGCTTACGGTAACTTCTGTAGTTCTTTCTACCATTAGAGGAGAACTTAAATTAACATCTAATCCGATTTCACCAGGAACAGCAGCCATGTCAACATAATGTTTGTCGCCGTTAGCTCCCATTCTAAGCATATACGTTTGGAATGTTCTTCTATAGACATCTCCAGCTGATATTCTTGTACCAGCTTCGTACACAACGTTAGCAATTGTTACTTCTGAAATTCTTCTAATCCCTGCATAAGTAACAAATGGTGTTATAGGGATGTCTTCACCATCAATCGGATATGGTGGTGCAGAAATAACTACTCTAATAAATACTATGTGATTCTCAGAAACATCGATGTTTCTATAATACAGAGGAGTGTAAACCATTGTTCCTGAACCTGGAGGGTCTTCATATCCGGCATCGGTATCGGTCGGAGAAACAACACTGCCTGGAGAATAATCACCAACAGTTGTTAGTCTTACATCGCCAGGAGTAACAGTATTTGAAGCATCAAGATCTGCATATCCGTATTCCACGTTACCAATTCCATCAAGAGTAACACCCATAGCAACTGGATCTAATACATTTGGTGGATTATCTGGAAATGGTACGCCAATATCGGAATCACCAACTCTTACAACAGAGCCGTCGAAGAAGTCATAAGAATATATCCTTATGTCGTCTGGTGAAATATCTCCAGAATTGTCTAAATCAACTGTAAGCAATTCGTTTCTTGGACCGAGTGTCCTTATTGTTACATCATAATCGGTGTATCTTTCTCCTTCACCGATTCTATATAAGTCTTCGAACCAATCCAATGTTCCATTCGCAGGATTGTTCGAATTGAAAGGGTCAGCTTCATCGTAATATCTAATATCTGAGCTAAATAATCTTAAAGCGTTACTAAGGTCTGGGTCACCAACTCTAACTATTGAGTCATGTGCAAATTTAATTTGATTACCATTTGCATTGTATGTCATATCATAAACGCGAACGTCGCCGACTTCTACTACGCGCATTATATTGTCGACTCTCTTGCGATACGCTTGTTCTCCAAGACCATATACGTTGTTTCCTGAGGCATCATAGAAAAGAACAGATCGTGGTATTGATGATAATGACCTTCCATAGTCAAGATCAGGACTTCCATTAACTGCACCTAAATATAATTCTGCAGAAACATTTTCTTTGTAGTTGTCAGATAAATCGTTTGAAACACATTTACTACATTCTTCTATGTCTGTAATAAACATGTTGTTAATTCCATCATCTCTCCATATTTCAACACCCATATATTCACGATAATCTAGGCTGATGTTATGGAATGTGGTAACTGGCATAGTTACCTTATTGTCGTCTTCACACACAGAAACAGATGTACTCTTATTTACATCTTGAGCATGAGCAATAATCTCTGAAAATTCAGAACGAATTCTTGCTGAAGTTACAGATGGATTAACACCCATCCATAAATTTGTTTCTACGCTTAAATCGTATGTTGGTGATTTACATCCACCTTCAATAACTTCAGATAATACTAAAGCATCTCCAGCCCATATCCCACCAATCCACTGTTGTCCTGGACCTTTATTCAAATTCGTTGGGTTCAAGTCTAACAATGAATTATTTACTAATTCGTCAGAATAGCGAACATGGTTAACATTTGTAAGTCTTATGTCGCCAACTTCAACTTCAAACTTAAGACCTTCACCATCTGCATCTTTTTTCCGATAGATAAACTCTTTGGTATCAAAGAATCCCACTCTTGTACCGAAATCTGTATGAATTAAATCATCTATAGAAAGTGTAGAGGTGTTTCCAGGAAAGTTGTTTAATAGTAAACCTTGATCTAGGTCACCGAATCTAACTCTTGTTCCTGGTTCGTATGTTATGTTTTTCCCAAGATCATCTCTTACTATTACATATGTTTCTCTTATGTCATCTGGTTGTACTTCTTGTGCAACATTTCCTGTACCCTTTAGGTAAATAAATTCACCAAAATCGTAACCTGATGTTGTACTTTCTCCACAAAAAGTAGTTTGGAGATTGACAAATAATTCGTCTTGGAATTCAATTATTGCTGGGTTTGGATTTCTAAAATAGACTCCACTTAAACCGATATCCCAGTTGTCAATGGCAACTGCAGTATTGGCATCATAGTCAACCATATCTGCCCATCCAAGTTTAAAGAAGCGTTTTGTACCAATCCCACCAGTTCTATTGTCCCAAAAGAAAATATTACTTCTATACGCAGGTTTCGGATCTCTTGAATTATAGAAATAACCAGAATCCATAATATATGGTCCTTGTGTGTTATTCCCTGGGATCGGATCAACTTGCGTTTTCGGGTTAGATGCGCAACTACCAGGCACATAATTAGGGTCAGATAAATCAGAATAAGCGTAGTAACGAGGATCGTTAAAAGCTCCATCTGCATCTAACCACAATTGACCTGCATCATCAAGTATATAGTACCATGCATCGCACAAGTTACTTTTTCCTGAATTAGATACGACATCCAAATAGAACACTCCATACAAAACAGGGTTAGTAAACAAACCGTTTGCATCTGTTGCAGGTATATTTACCGTTGGATTCGCAGGGTCTTTTGCCAATTGTGCATTTGGCATTCTGTAACCTTCACGTCCCCAAAGTTCCATTTGTGGAGCACTTTCCCAAGGAAAGCGTTTCCATTCTTCACTAAAAGGTTCGCCGTATTCATCATTACCTATGTTCTGGAACGTTGTTGCAGCCAAAAGAGCTTGCTTATTCTCTTCTTTTGCATTGACCGTTAAGTCTGAGCCAGAATATAAAGATAATAAAGAGAAAACCATAAAAAATACCAGACAACTTGCCCACAATCTCTTCATTTGTACTCTCCTTTACACAGAAAGAGTTTCTTATACAACATCACCTGTTTAATACGTATAAAGTGTTACGGTGATTTCCCTATTCGAAGGATTCCATCCAATAACAGCATCTAGCGACTCGGCAACAAATCTTAATGGGACAAAAGTGCTTCCATTTTTAATTTCAGGGGCATCAGTTAATACTACTTTCTTACCATCTATAAAAGCTTCTTTTGAACCCACTTGCATTTCAATCTTTCGTTCCATGAATTCAATAACAATACCTTTACTTTCTGCATACCAAGTTACATCTGCACCAAATGCTTCGGAAATAACCCTAATTGGTACGTACGTCTTTTCATTCTTAATGTATGGAGCAGCTGATAAATGTTCATCCATCGGTACTCCATTAATTAACATAATTTTGCTACCGATCGTAAGCCTTACTTCCATCTTACGATATACAGTAACTTCAACATCTTTTTTTGCCTTATTTCCTAAAGCATCTTCGCCCTCTATTATAACATTATTTTTACCAAAATCTAAAGAAATGTTTACTTTCCATTTTGTTCCATCGCTTTCAACATCTTTTCCTTGAACTTTAAGTTTTGAATTATTCTCAATAGTCCCAGAAATTTCGTATTCGCGTATGTCGATCAATTTTGGTATTTCGTTTACAGTAATATCTACTAAAGTGTCTTTCACAATTTCAACAATTTTTCTAGTTCTATTACCGTCGTTGTTTGTAGCAACGATGTTAATGCTATTAATACCTTCTGATAGCTGAATTATTTTAGAGAAAAAACCATCGTTTTTCACGATGGTTTTTTCTCCGTTAATTTCAACTCTATTTCTTATATCGGTCTGTCCTATTATTTCAACTTCACTATCGTTAGTGAGTTCACCAATAGGAGAAATACTCAGAGCAATTCCAGTATTTTCTTCAGAATCCATAACAACAACAACGTCTGTGTCGTCTCCTAACTTGTGGGAGGCAGTAATAATTATTGTTCCAGATTTATCTGGTGTTACTTCAAAATTCACTTTCCCGTCTCCGTCAGTAGTTCCTTTTTCGCTAATTCCAGCTCCTTTAAGTCTAATAGAAGCTCCTTGAATTGGCTTTTCAGTACCAGTTTCTTTCACATATATTGTTATTATGTCTGTGTTTCCAACTCTCAGTTGATTGCTGGTTTTAATCTGAATATTAATTGATTTTACGACATCAAATTTTGCAATATCACGAATTGCAATGTAGCTGTTACTCAAATTGATCCCGAAGAAAATCATTTCAGCTAAATCTTTCCAAGAACCTGTTGGTGTTATTTTAAGTACGGTTTCAACTTTACCGTTAACGCTCATTTGTTCTGCATGATCTTCAATCCATGTTTTTGCTTCAACATGATTTTCAGATCTTGAATCTGGGAATGCTTCTCCAATTCTTACAAGCGTACCCGGATGCATTGGGAAATCTGGCGAACTATTAGGAGCTAATTTTATTCTGATAAAATTAGCTTTACCGTATATCAAATCATAGTTATTTGGATTCAGTAAATTTTTACCTAGCTCTTCTCCGGTTGATTCATCATATAAATATACAAATGGATTTCGTACGGTACCATTATGGCTTCCAAATGCGTCCCAATCCATTCTAAATGAACCATCTTCGTTTGAGTAACCAACTGTATCAGACACATACATGTTAAACCTATATCTAATATCTTGAGGGTATGTTGTAATTCCGCGGAAGTTACTCATACCACCAGTAACATCACCAAATGATGAATTTGAATATGGGTTTTTACCAACAAGTACACCGTAATCACATGCATAGTCTGGGTTAAATAAGAAGAATGTTTCTCCAGGTTGAGTAACTTCAGTACTATCTTTTGGACCCAAGTAACCGTCTGCTCCATTCCAGTCTGGGAATAAATATCCGCCTTCATACGGATGGTTGTACGCGACTCCACGACCCCAACCTCGAATGTTTCTTGCAGGTGGTACGTCAAATACAGGCTGCAATTCGAAAGAACCATCTTCATATTGCCAGTTTGTCGTGTTACAGTATGTGTAACCACCAATTCTAGTAATTGGGTTTTGCCAATTTGATCTTTGCCATACAGGGAATCCAGCTATTCTGCTTCCTTGTAAGAAGTCTGGATTCTTGTCAGATAAACTCCAACCAGAATTAGAATTTCTTATACTAACAGGGATTAACACATATTTACGTATTTCATACATGTAGTATCTTTGGTAAGAAAGATCACTCTCATCAAAATACCAAACATTTGTGTTAAATGGAGTAAATCTTGTTAACCTTGACTCTGCGCTAGTTGAACTTCCGCATTCAATCGTTCTTTCTCCAACAATGGGGCTACCTTTAGCATCAAATATGAATGGGTAAACACTGTAAATTTGACTATTAGCAGCAGTCATTATGTAATCAGTATTTTGTCCAATAGACGGACTAAGTTGATTTACAATACCCTGTGCTAGTAAATTGTAATTTATAACTCCATACTGAACTTGTGGGAGCTCTACCTTAACATCCACTATCCCTCTATGCTTACGATCTGGTGAATCAATAAATACTTTCATATTGCCAGAGTCGTTAGCACAGAATCCTTCAAATATGTAGTTACCATTTTCTTTGTCATCAAAATCGATTACTATTGGTAAGAATGGGTTTCTGGAGAAACTATACATACGATAGTTATTTACCATTGTTCCGTCATCATTTTGTAAATCAGTTCTTACCCAATAGTATCTTGGTAATTTTGCATCTTTACCAAAATAATCTTTGTTGTCTGGATGTGGATCTTTTATAAGCACATTCCAAATAACTCTATCCTCAACTACTGTTTCTCCACTAGGATCTGGTATACCCTGAGATAAATCTACAGGATTGCCGTCTTGGTCTAAAACAGTAAATGTTAATGGTTTTTCACCAGCCAACAATTCAGGAACACAACCTGCTGTTAGTGGTTCGGGACCATAAGCTACAACCCAATCATTCTTTGGTACTACCTTAATTGGTTCTAGCCCTGATATATAAACTTCGTGAGAGAATTCATAAGGTTTATTTAAACTCCAATACGGAGCAAAAGATCTATCGTTGTCATCGTCACCATATTTGTATGCAGTTACATACAATGGTAACAATTCATAGTCGTCAATTACATGATCTTTTTCATGGTTTTGACTTACTGGTCCACCAAAATCAACACCGCAGGTGTCAACTTGTGCTCCATTTTCTTCGGATAAATCAAATATGTAAACACCGTCATTTCTCTGGAAAGTTCTTGCATCTATAATACCTGATTTCCAGGTATTTGTAGCCATATCATAGGTACCAACAATTTCTGTTTCCCAATCACTATATGATATTTTACCGTCGTCATTAATGTCGTACCATTCATTGTATTGAGTTTCCGCACTTGTTAAAACAGATGATTTTGGTGGTGCTGTAATCCAGCCGTCACCGGCACCTGATACTGTATGTGCTTCATTTTTAATACCACGGTCTTGCCATATGGTAACTAATGCATCATTACAAGGTATTATGTGATTTTCTGCTTCAATGCTCTTTTTGTCATATTCTCTAAGTGATATAGACACTTTTGTATCAGTTTCAACTTCAACAGTCTTTACACTTGAATCTATTTCTAAAGCATTTACCGGGATATCATCGTATATCTCTTCGCAACAATCTTGATACTTCTTAATTGTTCCATCATATAATTCTACTGTTAATGACAATTTACCGTGTTCAACTGGAATTATTTCATCAATAATATGTAGTTGATGGTAGTTTGACTCTGTTGTCTGTTGTACGTTGTCGTACATGTAACTACTTACTATTGCACCGTTCTTTCTTCCGTAATACCACAGTTGACCATTTTCCATCAACCTGCTATTTGCAGATTCGTAAACAAAAGCATCAGAAGAAAATGGAGAAGCTATTGACGTTAAATCTGGTGGTGAGAACGTGGAATATTGCCTGTAGTTGGAAATATCTATTGTAACTTTTCCGCTAAAATCATACTGCACAGGTAAATTATCTGGATAGTCTGATTTTAAAGCTTGAGTTAATGTTCCAGATGATCCCAATCCCTCATAATTCTTTGGACGCATAAACGGCCCCTCAAGAGTTATTTGCTTAATGTTTCTATCTGGATCACTAACGTTTGCATTCCAATAAATTGAATCGTCGAATCCATTGTAAAGAATAAAGTACAACCCATAGTCTGAGAATGGTGTCATTTCCGTTCCTAGCTTGGTGTACATTTTTGGCCATAGAGCCGGATAGCTGTTAAATCCTGCATAATGTTGGTCACTTGGAACCCTTCCAGTATGTGTTTGACCGCCAGGATATGCTCTCATTTCTTTACGTAGATCTACTAATGCTGGATCATAATCTGCATGAATCATTGGTGTTGGATACACTTTCGGACTTACAGCCTGATCACCAGATGTATAGTTAACTTTTGAATTCTGTAATGCGTGATCTATCCATGTTACTTCACCAAAGTTCAGCTTTGAATCTGGTTCTAGCACTTTGAGGTCTAATGTACCACAATAGTCTATTCCTGATCCAGTATCGTGTATGAATGAAGGACCATGCGGATAACGTGTATTGTAATCGTAAAGTATTCTAGCTGAATACAAACGCACTGTAACAGGGGAATCAGTTTCAAATGGTTTAATAGGAACTGTTATTCTTCCGCCTTCATCGTCGTCTGTCCAATTTGATACTTGGACAGGGACACCGTATGTCCAAACAGTGCCATAATTTTTTGGAGCACAAGGCACTGTACAGCATCCATCTCCGCAAGATGAACAGTAAATAATCTGAGGATCTACTGTTACGCCGTCAAAGCTAGGAGCAGATCCACCTTCATTTACAATATGGTCTCCCATATTCCATATGGATCTTCCGTTAACGTCTCCTGTATTAAATGCAAAATAATACATACGGTTGTTAACTTCACCAAGTTTTGGAAATCCCGGTGTATCACCACAAATAGTGCATACTGTTTGACCGAATGAACAGTCAATATCCCATATGCGCGCCTTAAATGGTGGGTTATTTTGTGAGTAAACGGATGAATAAGGATAAGGTCTTTCTGTTGGATTTGATCCTACAGGCTTAAATCCTCCAGTTTTGTCACAATCATATGAAGCCTTTACAAAGTCTCCTGTGTCAAATACACCAAATGGTGCATTGTCATACCAATACCAGAAAACTACTGTGCCGTCTTCGTTGTATTGACCAATATATTTTTGATAGCTTGGAGGTTGTGCTACTGCAGTAAACAGGAATTTAATCCCACCTCCGTGAGCATTAAAATTCATAACCATTGGTTCGTC
>JAGLCW010000052.1 GCA_023146045.1 Caldisericia bacterium | reverse complement strand
AAATTCGCCTAGCTGTTGCATTATTCCACTTTAGTGTTTTACTCGTGTATATAGCTTCTTTAGTTTCATGGGTATTTGTGTCTAACAATGAAAACATCATTTCACAGAGAATAGACAAGAAAACCATCCAATACGAGAATATTATTCACGCGTATCGGCTTTCTATACCAATATTGGGAATTGCCATAAGCATGTGGCAACCCATGTACAGTTACTTTGTTTATTTGGTGATGATTATTGGTACAAATCTACTACGAAGAAGTTATCCAAATACATATTCGTCTTGTTCTTCGTAACAAGTATTAAGAATTACTAAAAAAGATGTATAACCTTGAAGATGGATACTGTTATGAGCGATGTTATCGCCATAATTTTTATCAAAATATCTAAAGAAGGTCCAACGGTATCTTTGAGAGGATCGCCTACTGTATCGCCTATTACTGCTGCCTTGTGAGCTTCTGATCCCTTGTGTTCGCCTTCTACTTCACCAGCTTCAATTCTTTTCTTAGCATTGTCCCATGCTCCACCAGAGTTTGCGCAAAAAATCGCTAACATGATTCCGCTTATTGTGGTGCCAAGTAGAATTCCTCCAACAAAGTTTGGACCAAGTAAAAAACCTGCAGCAATAGGAACGCCAACTGCTATAAGTATAGGTATTCGAATTTGTCTTAAAGCTCCTTGTGTACTAATTTCAATACACTTTTTGGAATCTGCTTTTGCGGTTCCTTCCATTAGTCCAGGAATTTCTCTAAACTGTCTTCGTACTTCTTGAACCATTTTATTTGCTGCGTTGACTACAGCATCAATAAGGTATGCACTAAAGAAAAAAGGTAATGCTCCTCCAAAAATAGCTCCTGCAATAGTGCGAGGTTCCATGATGTTCAAAATGAGAATAGTGTCCAAGTGGCCTATTCCAACATCTAGTGGTCCTAATTGTGCATAAATGTATGAGGCAAAAAGGGCTAAAGCTGCTAAAGCTGCGGAACCAATTGCAAACCCTTTTCCAACTGCTGCTGTTGTGTTTCCAATTGAGTCTAGTGTGTCAGTTATAGTTCTAACTTCAGGTGATAACCCAGCCATCTGGGCAATTCCTCCTGCATTATCAACAATCGGTCCGAAAGAGTCAATGGTGACAGTGGTGGCAATAAAAGAGAGCATTCCCAAAGCTGCCATAGCTACTCCATACAATCCTGCTACTTTATATGATGCGAGAATCCCTACGGATAAAAGGGTAACCGTTAGCAAGACGCTTTTCATCCCCAATGCCAAACCTTTGGTAATGAGAATCGAAACGCCACCTTTGCTAAAATTAGAAAGCTCTTTTGTTGGAGCTAATTTTTCACTGGTATAGTACTCTGCTGTTAATCCAATAAGGATTCCAATAATTACGCCGACGGCGGCTGCAACCCATGGAGAAACAATCCCAAAAGTGAAATGAAGATTTTGAAGTTCGACTTGCCCAATTTTAGAAAGATAAAACCAGGAAAACAGAAAGGTAAAAACAAGGGTAAATCCAGAAGATATAAGGACACAGGTGTTCAATTCTTTCTGTGGATTAGATATATTTTTTTTTCGTAAAATGTAGACAATGCCAATAAATGAAGAAATTAGACCAATCAATACAAAAATGAGAGGATAGTATGTGAGGTGTAGTGCTGTGGAACTTGATATTTTTTGAGCACCTAGCAATAGATAGGTATGGAGAATTAAAACGATGGAGGATATGATTGCTCCCACATAACTCTCCAAAAGATCTGAGCCTAGTCCTGCGATGTCTCCTACGTTATCTCCAACGTTATCGGCAATTGTAGCTGGATTTCTTGGGTCATCTTCTTCTAGAGCTAGTTCAGTTTTTCCTACTAGATCTGCTCCCATATCAGCTGCTTTAGTAAATATACCACCACCAACTCGATTAAATAGTGCTACTAGAGAACATCCCAAAGCATATCCTGATACAGTCATTGGGAAAGGAATGAAATGGATCAAACCTCCGTGAGATTGAATCATTATCTGGGAAGGGTCTAGTTGACCCAATCCGATTCCGAAAATGAGAACAATTAACAACAAACCTAGTGAAGCAAGACCTGCAACAGAAAGTCCCATGATGCTTCCGCCTTGGAATGCAACGGAAAAGGCACTTCCTATATCTTTTGTTACCCTGGCATTGTTGCTGACGCGAACATTGGCTTTTGTGGCAGCTTTCATTCCGATCAATCCTGCCAGAGAACTGATTGTTAAACCAATCAGAAAAGCAACTCCAACGTACCATCCTAAAACGACTGCGAGAATAATGGCTACAACTAGTGCATAAACGGATAGGTGTTTGTATTCAAGAATCAAAAATGTATTCGCTCCTTGGCGAATATCATCTGCAATTTGCTTCATAACGGGTGTACCTTCTGGTAAAGCAACTAAACGCTTATATTGAAGAGCCGCAAAACACAATACAATGACAGGAATAAAGCAACTTAACCATATAATCATACTAGCCCCATTTCTCACTTAACTTTACTATGATCTGTGGTTAAAAAAAACCTGAATAGGTTACAAATGGTTAGATTTGTGATTCTTGCAGGCCTTAATGCTAGGCTGGAGGCGTCTTCCATTGCCATTGGTAATTGTGTATCATCTAAGGTTCTTAAATGCAGATAAGAAAAAACTATATAGATGCCTTTGATAAAGATTAATGAAAGTACGGATCTATGAGCCTCGCGGGTCAAATAGATGGCTGTATACTGCTGAAAGTAAGTAAAAAATAACAGCTTTTTGAACCAGCTTCTTTATTATGTGTATTTCATGTATATACAACTTGAGTACGCGTTAAAGGATATTACATGAAGAGAAAATGTTTTTCTATTTTGCTGGTTCTTTTCCTCTCTTTTTCCATATTTACTCCTTCTTTGGTGTTTGGAGCACCTGGCGGGAGTTCATCATATACTAATTGGCCCTTGCTTCGTGTTGATTCTTCTAATACTGGATTTTGTACAACTTCATTTCCCACTACAATGGAGTTTTCAGAGTTTCTTCCTGTAAAAAGTCAGCGACCTCCTATTGTTGGAAATAATCGTTACTTTATAGTGGAGTATGAAACTGGAACTGTGTTTTGCTACGAAGTTGAAACTCAAAAATTGTTATGGAAAAAAAGATACACAGATGCTAGAGATATAAACATGCACATGGGGAATGGTTGTGTGTTTTCTGAGTCCACAAATCAACTTTTACTGCTGGAAACGATTTCTGGAAATTGGGAACGCAAGACTGGCTTTACTTCTCGTGTATATTCTATTAGTCCAGAAAATGGATCTATAAATTGGAAAGAGGATATTCGAGGCTACTATGCTAATAGTTTGACGCTAAGCGATACGGAAGTATTTGTAAAGGTGATTGAAATTAGAAGAACTTCTGAAACTAACTATTTGAGCATCCGACACAAACTTTTGTCATATGATATTCAGAATGGTCAAAAAAATTGGTCTTCGGAGCTATTATACGGCGGAGAAGGATATTGGAGTTTTAATGCTCCTGCCTTTAATGATCAATATATTGTAAGTCCTTCCACAAACTGTATATATCAAGATGCAGATGGAACTATAACAGCTGTTCAACCTTGCTATGTAACGCTTTTGGATAGGAATACAGGAAAGCTTCTAGATACAATGGTCATGGATGATTTCGTTGGAACTAGCATGCCTTTGCTGATTGGGAATAAGGTTTATGTCATATCGACCCTGTCTGGAACAGGCACTCTTCCAAATTATCTGTTTTGTCTTTCAACTAATGGCAATCGTCTAAGGCAATCGTATCGCTTGATGATGTCTGATGAAAGGCATGATTATATCTATAACGTGAACTTAGCAAAATACAAAGATAATCTTTATTTTCTTGACTATAGCGGTACTCTGATATGCATTTCTACCAAAACAGGTCGAATTGAATGGAGACAGCAGGTAGGTGAAAAAAGTTGGGTAGGACCTTATTTCTGTAACTCTGAGTACATTATTATTTGTACTGTTCATCGCGTGCGTTCTAAGGAGTCAGGATATGATTACGACAACCATATCAAAATTCAATACATTGACCATGAAAGTGGAAAAGAAATGTTTTCAAATTCAGTTCCATTTGATGGATATCCTCCTCATCATTTGAGTGGAACAGAAGATCACATTTGGGCTGTTTGTGGTAGGAGCATTGCGCATTTCACACCTAAAGAAGTAATGGAAATCTCTGTGAACCCAACGGAAATTAATGAAACTGCATGGGAGGGTGACACAGACAGACTTATGAATCGCCTCGATGTTACTATTCAGGGAAATGTAACTGGTATCATTTATTGCGAAGAAGAGTGGATTCAATGTGATAGAAAGAACATTAACCCAGAATTGTCTTCTGTAATGGTATATGTAGATCCTACAGGATTGAAAGCTGGACGGTATAAAGGGAAAGTCCTTTTTGAAACAAATGCAGGAGTGGTTGAGATACCTGTTAATCTTAGGGTGCTAGCACATCCTAACTTAGAGGTAGTGCCAGCTTCTGTGACTCTAACAATACAGGAGGGAACCAATCCTAAGCCTACTGTTTTTCTTGTTAAGAATAGGGGAGGAGCTGGTTTAGAGGGTGGTATTCATTGTTCAGAGGAATGGGTTAAAATTTCAAATACTGAAATTAATGATCAACAGGCAAGATTCACTGCTAAATATGATACAGAAGAAATGCCACGTGGAAATTATACTGGGAATATTTTTGTTATAAGCAATGGGGGAAATCAAGTTATTACGATCCAACTCAATATTATTTCTAAGCCTTTTTTGCTTGTAACTCCATCTGAAATCATTCAGGAAGTTGCCATTGGTTCAAGCGCAATATTGGATTTACAATTGGTAAATACTGGAGGAGATGGATTGTCTGGCACCATTGTTAGCGATCAATCATGGCTACTTACTGGAAGTAGTTTGTACACAGGCGAAACCGAGAAAGTGGTAGTAACAATAGATGCTCGAACATTGAAAGCTGGCACATACCATGGGAATGTAACATTTACTGGTAATGATCAACAGATTGTAGTTCCAGTTACTCTGCAATGCATCGTTTGGATAACTCTAAGAATTGGCTCCAGAAACGTGGAAGTTAATAAGGTTGAAGAAACTATTTCAAGTGCTCCTTACTTGTTTGAGAGCAGAACCTATGTGCCCGTTAGAAAACTGGTGGAATCACTTCCAATATTGAACTATTTGAAAAATTCAGGAATAAAGTGGAATGCGGAAGAAGAAAAAGTAACAATCCAAGTAGGAGAAAAAATGATTGAGCTTTGGGTGAACTATCCTGTAGCCAAAATCAATGGTAAAGACGTGCAAATTGATCCTGATAATCAAAATATTACACCTCAAATTAAAGAAGGAAGAACATTCTTACCATTACGCTTTATGGCAGAAAACCTGGGGTATATGGTGGAATGGGTGGCACCAACACAAACGATTCACCTAAAATATCACGTGGTAGATGCCAATGATTCTATCTAAAAAACGATCCAATTCATCTGGTTCTACTCCTTTATGTCCATAACTACAAGATCACCTTCTCCGTTTTTTGTTAAATATCTGGATCACTATTTTACGCAAAACATTAGGCTTTGATATTTAGAGGTTGTGAATATTGAACCAACAGGGCTTAGCACTATGGGGAATTTGCATCCAATTGAATGTTCTAAATATAGTTTCCACCTGAATGTTCCATCTGGGTACATGGAGCACATATTGTAGTCTGAACCATAAATCCATAAATACATATTGTGATCGTTGTCAAAGGTTGGGCAAGTTGCTATTGAAGAGTCAAATGTTTTTTCCCAAACCTTTGTGCCTTCTTTTGAAAAACACGAAAGGTAACTATTGATTAATGGAGCATTTTTAAAATTGTAGTCACATTCATTAAATACTGTGTAAAACTTATTTGCTTGATCTACTGCATATTTATTGTTGTACATACCCATTTTGGTATTAGATGTTTCCCAGATTTTTTCAAAATCTAAATTATATGCTTCAATTATTTTTTCACTTTTTCGTTCATTTTTATAATGATTTTCTATCTCTTCATCTGTTTCTGGATATGGTTCGGTAGTATATGCTAGTAAAAATGTATCCTGAATAGTATTGTTTGGAAGAAACTCCTTGATAACATTGTGTCTATCGTGAGGTAATTCTTTCTGCCAACTTATTCTACCAGTTGGAGATACTGACAAAATACAATACAGACTATTCTCTTTTTCTTTTTCTGGTAACCAATCTATGAACAAAAAATACGCATTGGAGTTAGAGTCGAAAAAGGCTCCATCCAAATCAAAAAGTGAATCCATATTTATATCAATAGACCACATAGTTTTTCCATTAGAGTCCATGCCAATAAGCTTGTTGTCATTAGTAAAACAGAAAAGCGTTCCATTTGGTGAAAGGGAATAGTCTGAAATAACATTCTCATGTTCCCATACGATATCACCATCAAATGATACCAAGTTTAATAAAGCGTCGGATTTAGCTAGAATTCCTTCTTCGGTAATGAGTATCTTTTTAGTGGATGAATTTCCGTAATAATCCTTTTTGTTCCATCTAACTTCTCCAGAAGGATTAAGCGAGTACAAGTACCAATTACAACCAATAAAGTAACAATTTCCATCATTATCTGCACATGGAGCAGTCATAGCTTCTAAAACGCTATCGTAATCTTCTGGCCAATGGTAAGTCCAGGCTAGTTTTGGATTATTTACAGCTGGGTATTCTGTAGAAATTGGAGTGAATAACGTAAATTTACTTTCTGAGTTAGGCTGGTTGGTTGTTGTTGCACATGATAAATGTGATAAAGAAATTAGTGAAACAATTAAAACCAGAACTGTTATTTTTTTCATTCTTTTCTGTATCTATCTTTAACAATTCGATAATGTCTATGGTCAACTTTATCCCATTGGGTTTTGTGATATTGAATCATTCTTAGTATTCTATTAATAAACTTAGGATCATAATCCTTAAAACCTATAGAATTTCCCCATGTTTTTAAATCGTCATGATCTGGATTGTTTACATCATTATATGCTTCCAGAAATTCATAGAAGCCAACTATTCCACCAACGTCTTCTGGGGGAGCACAATTTTCACCATCTAACAGTGTGGGAAATCCAAAGTAATAATCATAAACTATATCTTCGAGAGTAATTGTAAATTGCCAATAGTCTCCAAAATCGTACACATATTGAATGGCTTTGTACTTTTCAAGGTACTTATCTATTTTCAAGCCACTAGGTTTATATGTAGGCATTTTTAGATTGGATAAGTAGTTTTTCTCAAATTCAAGCATTTCTGGTGAAGATTTTTTAATCCTATCTTCATACATTTTTTTGTGTGAAATATAATGTTTGTGCTGCAAATATGCTTCCTCATCATTTGTAACAATTAACGGTTCTTTCTCTATTAAAAAATCATAAAGGTGATAGAATTCACCTGGGTATCCACCTTGAAAATTGGTCACATTTTGAATAATATCATGAAGCCTTTTAAAAGTAACTGATGCTGGAAAAATAACCCTTCGCCATATAATGGGTTTCGATTCTTTTAATTCTATTTTCACTATATAAGCTTTCATACTTCTCTAGACTCCTTACTTTCTCGCTTAAGATTAGCATTTTCAGTACACAATTAAAGCAATGATACTAGAAATAATCCATTTCTTATGCGAATATTATACACTAATTTTTCTATAGAGTCATGAAAATAAATTTACTACCTTGTTTCGTAGTATGAAGTTGGGGGTCATGGTAGTAAACATTTGCGAATGGCTAAAGATTTTCACAAATGGTGTGTTTGCTATGCTATAATCTGATTCACGTAAAGTTGGATTCCAATTGACGAACAAATGCTGAAAATGAATAGGTGAAGAATGAAACATTCCGCAATTATCTTACAGATACTCTTTTTGTTTATTGCCTTATATGCTGGCTTTGTTAGGACGAAGAACAAGAACGAAAAGAATACATGGGGAAGAGAACAACAGTCAATATTCGACATATTTAGCACAAGAAATAATTCAAACAGAATTCGAGTGAAAACTAAATTACGAGCGAAAATCGAACTGCATGCTTACGATCTTTACATATATGCGAGAAACAATGGAAATGTGGTTGCAAAGAACGTTATTCTTCATTCGAATGGAATTGAACCTATGGATGTTACCTGTGATGAAAAAGGTCTAGATATTCAGCCAGGAGAAGAGATAAACTATTTCGTGAACAGTTTTGAAGACAAAAAAATAACAAAGGTAACCGTTTCATGGACCGATGAAATGGGATATCATAAAAGACCTTTTTTGGTGAAGCAAAAAAGCAGCATTAGTTAAAAAAGTCTTCTTCCTTAGTGGCAAAGTGGTGCATTAAAGTTTCTATCCATTATTACCTGGACATTAGAAAGACATTGGCTTTGGTTGATGAGTGATTCCACATGTGTCACAAGGTGGCTTTTTGTTAAATCCTTGCAATGCTTTTTCAAATGGCATACAATTAAACTGTTCATTTATTTTGGAATGATGTAATAATGCGATATTGGAAGGTGGCCACCTTATGTTGCGAAAATATTTTTCTTTGCTTTTGTCATTGTGTTTAGCGCTGACTGTTTTTACAGTGGAAGCTTCTTCAGTCAATGCGATGAGCTTACGCTCTAATGCGCTTGCGATGCCTGCGTTAACACTAGAACAAGCGAACAATGCTCTAAGTTCTTCAAGTTCTTTCTTTACCGAAAATAAAGGACAGTGGACAGAGGAAATTCTATTTATCGGCAACACTGATTTTGGTAAAGTAGCGTTCACCAATGAAGCAATCTATTACCAATTAATAAAAGATGAGACAGTTGCATCACAAAGCATCCAACAAACTCAAACCATAAAACTTTCTTTTGTTGATGCTGAATCACCAACCGTA
>JAGLCW010000051.1 GCA_023146045.1 Caldisericia bacterium | reverse complement strand
ATATGATCGGTAACGAAGCTGATGCAAACTCTGAGACTATCCTTGAGAACATTGAGTCTACAATTGAAGCCGATGTACTGAAAGCACTATCGAACAACGGAAACCTTGCTATCCTTATTGGTACACCGTACAACAAAAAAGATCCAGTCTACTCCAGAATTGAAGAGGGTTCATGGACACCAATTGTTTTTCCTAAAGCTGAAGAGATGAATGCTGATATTGATGAAGCACATTTTCGTGGGGTATGGCCAGACCGTCACTCATTTAAACAATGTAGAAAAGACTTCATGAGAGCACAACGCTCATCCGACAAAGGTAACAAATCCCCAATGCGATCACTGATGCAGGAATTCTATCTGAGAATTTCATCTGATGATGACAGAATGGTACCTGACAATCTAATCCAATGGTACAAACGAGCAGACATACTTGCACATCCTGAACGGTACAGATGGTACATGACTACAGACTTTACGACAACAGGAAACGATGGCTCTGACTTGAGTGGTATCGCTGTGTGGGCTGTGAACTGGCGTGGAGACTGGTTTCTGATTTCGTTGAGTCTTCGTAAACTTACATTGACCGATCAATATGATATGGTATTTACGATGGCTCGTGAAGTGTTGAGACATGTGAACCACATTGAAGTGGGTGTTGAATTAGATGGTGGACAGGGTGTACACATTCAGGCATTGAAAGACAGAATGCCTGGGGAAGATACGTTCTTTACTTTTGCCAGACAAAAGGGATCTACCAGCAAAAATGCTGTTGGTATATTGTCACGACTAGAGAAGGGTAACAAGCATCAACGATTTAGAATGTCATTGCCTATGTTTGAGAATGGTAACATCTGGTTCCCAAGAGAAATTGAACATACAAGGGATATGCAGGAAATGATGGAAGAACTTCGGTACGTTTCGTATGGTGGTTTTGGTTCTCGTCATGATGATGGTGCTGACTTGATTTCAATGATAACTGCAATGAAGGTATCCCTTCCTCTTCGTGATCAAGGCGGAGAAAGAAAGAAAGTTGGCATGAAAGCATCATCAATGAATGCTAAAATTTGGGGTAAGAAAAACGAAGATGAGTATGCTGGAACTGCCTACGACAGCTACGCCTAATTGAGTTCTCACTTTATGCTATAATATTGTAAATAAATATTATGTCAAATAGGAGAATCAGGTATGACTTTTAAAGATTTAAAAAG
>JAGLCW010000050.1 GCA_023146045.1 Caldisericia bacterium | reverse complement strand
CCGGCCGCACCGCATCATACGGCTCCCGTTATCCAGCTGTTGGTAATATTCCAAGTTTCCAGTGTGCAAACAAATTTCTATCTCTTAAAGCAATGCTTCCTAACCAATATTCAGCTTTACGTCTATGTTTTCGCTTCTTATACTTCCTGCGAACCCATTTAACTAAGTTACTATTGATGTAACGAAGCACACTATACAATTCAGATTTATAGAAATGTGAGTAATAATTAATCCAACCTTGTATTTTCTTGTTAAACATTAAAGCTATATCTCTTAAGTCTTTTGTAACTTTGAGTTGTAGTCTCCATTTCTTTACAACATAGCGGATTGCTTTCTTTGCTCTACCTGAAATAGCTGGCAAGAAGTTTGTGAAGTATTTACCATACTTACTCTTTGAACCTCTTGGTTTAAACGTATATCCAAGGAAATCAAATGATATATTGTGGTAATCACCTTTTCTATCCTCATCTTTGCAATATACGATTTTAGTTTTCTCAAGATTTAGCTGTAATCCATAATACTGGAGTCTATCTTGAACTCTTCGTTTTAAATACTTTGCTTGTTTGACAGATACGCAATGTGCTACTGCATCATCTGCGTATCTAGCCCAAGGAATAGAACCAAATTCCTTTGCCATAAAATCATCAAATGCATAGTGGAGGAATAGATTTGCAAGTAATGCACTTATCACTCCGCCTTATGCGAAGTAAGTTGTTATGATAAGTAAACTCTTGAACTACCGATAATTACTGAATTTAACTTTGATTTACTTTGCATAATATCCGACAATGAAAAAGAGCATTTGCTCAAAAATCATTGAAGGAGGTATTTCTTATGCAAAGAAAAGAAGTATTGCATGATTTAGAGCATGAATTGTTACGCCTTGACTACATCAATCATACCATTGATTTTGTAGAACATCATTTTCAGATTTTTTAAAAAAGGCTATTGATGAAGCTTTACCACGATTTAATAGACAGTAATTTACCTGAATGGAATAATAATAGATCTTTATTGGATTGGCTTACTAATCTTTCATAACACAGTTATTATGCAAAGTAATTTGAAGCTGAAACACATTAATATGTACTTTTTTTCAGTTACTTTGCATAATCTTTTACTCCGCATAAGGCGGGTCTCTCAGTCCAGTACTCGCAAATATGGTTCTTGATGGAATGGAAGAAGCTATTGGAAAAGCTTTCTGGTGTAGTAGCACAGGGATAATTGACAAGAATAACAACAATCCG
>JAGLCW010000005.1 GCA_023146045.1 Caldisericia bacterium | reverse complement strand
CCCCATACATTAAGGAATGGAGTTTTTAGATTTAAATCTTGTCTGTACACATGAAGTCCAAGTTGAGTAATTGAAGTTGGATTTGTTGGCACATTGCCTGGACCAAAACCGACACCATTTCCTATAACTTGCATGTTGTAAAAACCAGGGATTGTTCCCATTTTATCGGCAGTTGCATTAATATTGGTTGTTTCGTTCTCGTTTTCTTCTAGGCTGACGACTATATTATTGCCAACTCTACCAGAGTTTGCATATATAGAATAATTAGGTGGGGTGTCGCCATCGAATGCCCTAACGAAATAATAGTAAGGCGTTCCAGCTTCAACATCTGCATCTTCATAGTTTACGTTTGGTGTTGCAATTGTCGCAATCAAATTTGCAGCATCAACATATTTTGTTAATGATCTCCATACTTGATATCCTGCAACGTTTCTTGAGCCTCTTCTTGATGCACTCCAAGACACAACATTTAAATTATTTGTAGCCTGTACAACCTTTAAGTTTGTCGGCGGATATGGATTAATTGTATAAGGTGTAGTTTTCAATTTAACATTTGCGAAAGCATCTAACAATGGATCAATTTCAACATAATTCGGTGCAAACCCCGGTACTGGTATTTCAGCTTCTATTCCTACAAACCCAGAAGGATTGTCGAAATATACCTGCTCAGGTAGTCCTCTTAATGAAAGAGCAACTTTACCGGTAAATCCATTTTTACTTTCGATAAGTAGTCTATAGTTAACTGCTCCACCAGGAATTACTTCTTTAGTAAATACTTCTACATTAAATGTTCCAGCTCCGTTAGCAGGAGAAACATCTATTCCAGGCCTTGGTGGTAAAACAGTCATTCTACAATCGATTTGTCTTTTAATTGCACCAGACAAAAACATAATTCTAAATTTATATATTCCAGGTAATGTGCTGCTAGAAACTCTAACATTAAACAAATATCTAGTTCCTTGTTCTGGTCTTACTCTTACTTCAGCTAAAGAAGTAAATCCAGTACCACTAACATCGAATATGTCATATACAAATGACGTCTTCTTCCAACTAAATGTAACGCCGTCTGGTTGATTTGCTGGAGGATCGGTCCAATATGTTCCAATAATTACATGGTCTTCAAACCCATTTCTAGCTTCTAGATCAATAGTAATTTCTTTACAGTGCTCTTCACAGCATTCAATTCCAGAACAATCACCTTGAATCAACGTAAATAAGGAAGGTGAAGCTGTTACTGAGAAACCAGGTTTCGGTGGTATTACATCCAAACTTACAAACTCATCAACTGTGATATTCGCTGTTAAATCTGTTATGTGAATCATTACAGTTGGGTCATCTCTATAACTGTTGACTACAGCCGAATTAGTTGATTTTATCATAATCGGTAGATTTAAAATTCCACCATTCATAGGAATAGTAGGATTAAAATATTCAGCATTGACAGGATTTCCTGATCCATCTTCTGTTGGAACATAAACATTTTCTGGTAAATCAAGTGTTACTCTAACATTACCTGACCCAAACCCACCTGTAGGTGAGAATGTAAATATGGAAGCAGTATAAGTTCCTCTCTCGTTAACAATTGGATCTGGTGTTTGCGTTACATCACAAGATGGTGGCGCATTGTAAACCATAAATTTTCTGTATTTGTATTCAGAATGACTAGTATATGTGCTCTGACCAGGGAAGGATTGAAAACCAAACTGAGTAATCAAACCGAGATTTGAGCTATATATATCGTATATACCGAACATTCTGTTTTGGAAGTTTGGAGAAGTAGAGCCTTTATTAAGTCTCCATTCGTCTTCCTCTAAATCGAACTTTAGAGGAACTGCATCTGGATCATTACCAGCATCTTCACCTTCTGTAGAATATAGCGGGCAAGTTCCAGCATATTGATACGCATACGGACTATAACTTCCACTCCTATAACTTCCACCTATAAACAATTTTGAGTCTACTGGGTTGCCTAATTCATCAGTTCCACTTGTTTTTTCAAGTGCGAGAATAGAACCAGGTAATGCCCTCGAAGGAGAAGCGTTGGGATCGTTAACTGTCCCACAATTTTGCCAACTTCCTAGATTTGACAGATTTGTAAAACTAGTAAAGTCATTTGTCCTTATAAGATCAGAATTCTTATAAAACCCTGCATACAAATATCCCTTGAAATATTCAAAAGTTGATGGCGATGGACCGCTATCAAGCGGAGTATTCATAGTCATAATGTTGTATGATGTTGAAGCAGCAAAAGCCAACGCAGATAAGTAGATTGTATTACCTACAATATTTCCAGAAAATTTTACTGTGCGACCAGAAACTAAATTTCTATAATAATTATTACTGTAGTAGTAAAAATAGTAATAGCTTGATCCATATGTTGCCCATGGATAGCAACGATAGAACTGTGTACCATAAGAGTACCTTGCCGTATAAGTTATTCCATTATATGTTAAAGGAAATGTCCAGCTATATCTATTTACTGTTCCAGCGGTCCCCACCATTCCTGAAGAAATAGTTTGACCCTGTTGTAATGTCGATGGATCATTGTTTGTGGAAACGAACCACATACCATTATTACCCATAGATTGATAAGCATAATCACGGTAGCTGGTTGTTGATGTAGACAAAAAGAATCTGTCATTAAGAACTTTAAACTCATAGATACCTGGTACTCCGTAAGACCAACTACGGCTTCCAAATGGATATGACCATTCCTCTGTCCAACTTTGTGGTGGAGTAGGGTTGTTTAAAAGATCATTTAATGAACCAGCATACTTATAAATTTTTAAGTCCCAATTCGGAGAATAATAGTAATTTGGGTAAACTGAATGGTTAGGGTATCTGTCTTTAAAGACAGCAATATAGATACTGCCATTGTATGAAGTAATGTAATACTTACCACTGGAAGTTCCACGCCAATCATTTGAGGAATAACAACCATTCGCACCAGATACTACATTTCCATTAGTTCCGCTTTGGTTCCAAAGGTCAGCCCATGATGAACCGCCATCCCATCTTAAAACCTTTGTTTTGCCTGGATAATACCGACCAATATAGCTAGTGTAGGTATACCTGTAAAGTTGGTAATAATTTTGGGAAGTATGCAAAAACAATCGCCCATTCCACATGCTACCGTTTGTATCTATATATGGTTCATCTAGAACGGTAAATCCACCACCGTAAGCTGTCCAATACTGGTTAAAAAATGATGGGTTAATTTTTTCCCAAACACCAGTATCTGACGACCAGTGCACTACTGCGCCCCAGGCTCTCTCTCTACTTTGATAAAATCCATAGGAAGATGAAGGCATAAACTGGAAATAGTGAATTACTTTTGAACCATCAGATTTAGTTTCTACTAAATCTGTGAACGATGTCATTCCGTGCAAATAATAACCATCCCAAGAATAATTATAGCCATAACGGTATGCACTTGCACCATCTTGATTTGCTAGTGGGGGAGATTTTGGAGTTATATTGCTCCAGCCAAAATTATTAGTGGCCTGTGCGTCATTTGTAAATGCAAATGATAATGACGCAAAGCCAAGTATCAGGCATATGAACAAAGAAAATATTTTTTTTGTTAGTTCCATTCTTTGCCTTCCTATCCGTTATTAACTGCAACAATTATAACATTATCAACAATAGCATTTGAGTTTCTATTGTTCACTAGGCCAACAAAATCACAAATTGTATCTGCCACAACTTCAGAAGGTATTCCTTCTGTTTCATATGTAACATATTCTGCTATTCCCTCACTGTTTACTTTAATATGTTGGAAAGAAGTTTCTTCATGTATTTCAACAATGATTGTTCCAGCAGTTTCAAAACAAAATATTTCTATTGTTCCGTTTTCTCTGTCTATAGACTTAACTTGACCAGAAAAAGGCATTGTAATGACTACTTCTTCAGGGTAAATTGATCCTTGATAAACAACAGCTAAATCTGTCAATTTATTTTGTTCGTAGTTTGGTTCACCTATAGAGATAATATATTCTCCAACCAAAAGAGAGTGTATGTCTTGAGCGGAATCACCGTTTATGACAAAATCGGTATACTGATTTGGGTAAAAAGTATAGAACTCAGCAAATTCTATTTGCCCTGTGTAGTGGTTTATATAATAAACATTTGATACCTTGATGAATTCACCGTCTGCATCAATTTCAGTAATTGTACCTTTAAATCCGTCAGGTTCTGGAAAGAATGGATCCGTCATAGGTGGAGCCTCTTCTTCGCTTCCTGGTTCGCCCGGTTCTTCCGCAAGAATAAAGGAATATTCTTGATTTTCAACCGTATCACTGGCTTTATTTGTGTAAAAAATAGTCTGTAAAGGAATACCGCCCTCGTCGTAGTCGGTGGTTAAACCGTACGCGAGCAAAGGCGTAGCAAGCAATAAAATCACAAGCAAAACAGAAAATTTCTTCATAGCCTCACCTCTTTCAGTCAACAACTACCGTTATTATACCAAAATTGTCGTATATATAAAATTCACTAGTAAAAATTCTATATTAATAAATTGTGTTTTACAACCTTTTATTGAATATCTACAATTAATTGTCTAACTAATCCAACGAATCTTTCGGTTGTTGTTTCCCATATAAGTGACCCACCAACTTTGATAACTTGCCAATTGTAGCGAATACCGTTTTCGTAATCTACTGGTTCTGTAGATTCTACCCATAGATACAAGCTAACTAACAAAGGATGTTCAGAAACAACTATGTTGCCATCTTTATCAATTGCAGGATGTTGAGATTGTTTTTCGGCTTTTTCAACAATAACAAAAACTGGTTTTGCATTTTTATCAACTAATGAATCACCAATTTTAATTTGCTTTGCAACCTCAGGATCCAGGTTCGGAACAACTATCTCTACTTTTATAGGCTTCAGTATCTCACTATAAGCTTTCGCTTCTAGCCCTTTATATGCTAAACCGAATAACAAAAAAAGTCCACATATAATTATTATTGTGTCAAATAATCTCCACTTTTTCATATTTAGACTTCAGGCATAAGCAAGCCGTAACCATTATCTTTTCTTCTATACAAAACCACTAAACCTTTTTGGTTTTCACTAATTCTGTAGTACAAAAAGAAATCGTGCCCCAAAAGTTCAAGTTGTTCAATAGCGTCTTCGTCCGACAAAGGAACAACAGAAAATCTTTTTTCTCTAATGATATCGGTTGCTTTAATTTCCATAGGAGAAATATCCATGTCTGGAATTGTTCTTTTTGAATGTCTTTTTCTATCTATACTTTTTTCTTTATATCTTCTGATCTGTCTTTCTAGTTTATCCTTTAATCTGTCAATAGCTGTTCTTATGTTAGCATCAGAAGTTTCTGCTCTTATAATCTTTCCATTAACAAAAATAGTCACCTCAGCTACATGTCGTCCTTTTGATTCGCTAAAAACTAAATCTGCTTCGCGAATTGGCTGAAATATTTTTTCCAGTTTTTCCAATTTCTCTTCAGCATATTCTAATGTTTTTTCATCAAAGCATTGAGAAGAAGAACTTTTCACTGTAATTTTCATATAAGCCTCCTGTGATTCTATTCGATACTTTTATTATATCTTTTCATTCTAATTTCGAAAGCTCCCCTTTTTTTTTCTTTAAAAAGTTTTATACATTTATTCATGAATACAACGATTGTGATGACTATTTTTGATGTCCTTATTGTTAGCGTATTGGTATACTATTTTTTGATTCTCCTAAAATCAACTAGGGCGCTACAATTGGCCATTGGTTTAACACTTTTTATTCTCTTCTTATATGTTCTTAGTTGGTTCAGCAAAATAGTAGGTTTCCACACGGTTAACTGGCTTTTAGACGGAGTAATAAATATTCTAACTTTTTCTTTACCTATACTGGTTGTTATTTTATTCCAGCCTGAACTTAGAAGACTACTAGGAAAACTTGGTACAAGTGAATCTTTCTTTGGTAGGTTCACGCAGTTTTTAGATACCAACACAATTACGGAAAAAACAGTTAATATTATTTCTGAAGCAGCCGAAATTCTTTCAAAAAAAAAGATTGGTGCGTTAATGGTAATTGAAAGAGAATCATCGCTTGATTCTTTTGAAGAAAGTGGAGTAATTATTGACGGTGTGATATCAAAAGAAATTTTGATCACCCTTTTTACCCCACCATCACTGCTACACGATGGTGCAATAATAGTTAAAAAAAACACAATTCAAGCTGCTAGAGTAATTCTTCCTTTAACCGATAATTTGCACATTACAAGAAATTTTGGAACCAGACATAGAGCTGGGATTGGGATTACAGAAGATACAGATGCAATTGGGATAATTTTATCAGAAGAAACTGGAAGAATATCTCTATCGGTATCTGGAAGAATAACAAGCAACTTAACTCCAGCTGAATTGCGTGGAATGCTTATTGTAATGCTGAAAGTAAAGAAAACTTCATGATGCAAATAAAAAATATCCTAAAAAGAAATAGCTTCCTTAAAATTTCATCAATAGTTATCGCTATTCTCTTGTGGATTTTTGTCTACTTTGGTATTGGCATAAAAACAATAGATACATCGATTTTCCAGATTCAATTTAGAGGCTTAAACCCAAACTATGATGTAACTCTTGATTTTGAACAAGTTGAAGTATCTTTTGAAGCTCCCGCCAACCATCTTGAGTCTTTAAGTAAGTCCATATCAGTTAATCTAGATGTTGCAGACCTTAAACCTGGAACTTACAAAATTAAACCATTAATTAATACTCCTTCTGAGGTATCTGTAGTATCTTTTAGGCCAGAGTTTATTGAAGTAACCCTTGATACAATAATTACCAAAGATTTTAATGTTAAAGCTTTGGTAATTGGAAACCTCTACACTGGAAATATAGCTGGTGAACCAACAATCACTCCTACCACTGTTCAGATTACAGGACCCCAAACAAAGATTGATTCAATTACCCAAGTTGTTGTTGAGGTAGACATAACTGATGCAAATGCAGATATATTTAGTAGAGCAAAAATCTCTGCTCTAGATGAAGGTAAAAATCATGTTTCTGGTGTTTCCATAGAACCTGAAACTGTTCAAGTTACAATTCCAGTGTTAAATACCGACATAACAAAAGTATTGCCAATAATACCACGAATAACAGGCGTACCCACTGGTAGAATAGTTGAAATTGTTACTGAACCATCAATACTAACTGTTTCAGGTAAAGTCTCTATAATAAAAGAGTTGTTAAATTTAGCAACTGAAGAAATATCAATAGATGGAGTTAACACAAACATTGAAAGACAAATCAAGATAATTCTTCCTACAGGTGTTTCTTCTGTACAAAATATAACAACGGTATTGGTTAAAATTAGGATTGAACCTAATAGTTCTAGATTATTTGAAGGATTAAACCTTAGCATTTTGAACTTACCGTTCCATTTAGACTATGTATTTATGCAAAGTAAAGTAAATGTGAGGGTGTATGGTCCTCAATCAATTCTAGATCAACTGCAAACTATTGAAATTTACGTAGACGTAAAGGATCTAGGACCTGGAATATACACCATTCCAATTCAATACAAAGATTTACCTGAAAACACAATTGCACAATCATTTCCAGATGAAATCGAGATTCAACTTATTGCTATCGAATCCGAAGTTCAATAGAACCAATTTTTTTCGATAGATCAAATACATATGGTTCTTTTGTGTTAAATGAATCAAGAGAGCCTCTATCGACAAAATTTATGTCATCAGACAAGGTTTCTTTACAAATATAATCTTTAAATTCTTTAATCAATCCATTAACTTCTTCATTGTCTTCCACTATAAGCAGGTGTATGTGCTGTTCTACATCCAAATCTATTTGTTTTCTGTATAACTGTATATGATGAACCATTTCTCTTGCATAACCTTCTTGTAACAGCTCATTAGTTAACATTGGGTCAATAATAATTATAGACTGCTGTATAGATTCTCCAGCAATAAATCTGTCTTTCCCAAGTACGCTTATAATGACGTCTTCTGAAGACAACGTTATTTCGGATTCATCGCTAAGCGACAATATTAGTTTTTCCCCTCCAGATACAACTTTACGCAAATCACTTGTAGAAACTGATTGAAGTGCTTTTTTGATTAACGGAATTTTCCTACCATATTTTTTACCTAAAATTGGAAGATTTGGTTTTACGGAATACTCAGCAAACTTTTCAAAAGAATTTACAATTTCAATACTTTTAACATTCAATTCTTCTTTAATTAGCATTACATTATCTTCGTCTAAAACCAAATCAGAAGGCACATAAACATATGCAACGGAAAATGGTGTTCTTACTTTTACCTTCGAAATTTTTCTTGCGCGAAGTCCTGCATTTACAAGGCCTTTTGTTACATCCATTGTATTTTCAAGCTTTAGATTAATCCAGTGTTGCTCGTGTTTTGGATAAGAATATAGATGTACACTATCTTTCCAAGAATTTTCGCTACCAGATTTTAAAATTTGGTAAATGTATTCAGCAAGAAACGGAGTAAATGGTGCAATCAGCTTACTTAGTCCAAACAAAACATAATGAAGTGTTTGATACGCAGATTTTTTATCGTTGTCGTTTTCGCTTCTCCAAAATCTTCTCCTTGATCTTCTAATGTACCAGTTTGTTAGCTCATCAACAAAAACTGAAATTGATCTTGCAGGATCAGTAACATTAAATGTATCGAGTTTGTTCACTATACCATCTGAAAGACTAGATAATTTGGATAAAATCCATCGATCAATGTCAGATTGAATATCTTCAGGATTTAACTCTTCTGTGTTTGGTTTCCATTGGTCAATATTTGCATATGTTACAAAAAATGAAAGTACATTTAGTAATGGAATAATAAAGTTCTTTAAAGAATCTTTTAGTTGGTCTTTGCTAAATCTTCTAGGTACATAGGGAGTTGATGAAGTATACATTGCCCATCTTATTGCATCTGCACCAAATGTATCTAGAACTTCCTCTACGTCAACAACATTGCCTCTAGACTTAGACATTTTTTCGCCTTTGTCGTCTAAGACTAGTTCAAAAGTTAAAACATTTTTATATGGAGCTTTTTTGAAAAGAATCGTACTTAGAACCAACATGGTATAAAACCATCCCCTAGTCTGATCAATGCCTTCTGATATGAAATCGGCTGGGAATAAGTCGTTAAAGTCATCTTTATGTTCGAATGGGTAATGATGTTGGGCAAAGGGCATTGATCCAGAATCTAACCAGCAATCCAAAACATCTTTAACCCTATGCATTGCTCTACCACATTTTGGACAAGTTATTGTAACATTATCAATATACGGTCTATGAAGTTCAACAACTTCTTCTTCTGGAATGTTTGCTCTTTGTTTTAATTCTTTGATGCTTCCAATCGACACTTTATGATCGCATTCTTCGCACGACCATATGTTTAAAGGCGTTCCCCAATATCTTTCTCTGCTAATTGCCCAATCTTTTGCTTCTTTTATCCATTCACCGAATCTTCCTTTTTTTATATGAGATGGTAACCAATTTATTGTTTCATTGTTCTCCTGGAGTTCTTTTCTAAGAGAACTCACTCTTATGAACCAACTAGTTTTTGCAACATACATTAATGGAGATTTGCATCTCCAACAGAACGGGTATGTATGCTTTGCAGATAAAGATCTGAACATAATTTTTCTTTCTTTTAAGTCTGCAATTATTTTCTTGTCGGCGTCTTTAATCCACATGCCCTTCCATGGCGTTACTTCGTCTTTCAAAGTTCCATCATAGTTAACAGAAAGAATCATTGGAAGATTTTTTTCTTTTCCGATTTCCATGTCGTCTACACCAAAAGCAGGTGCAATATGAACAAGCCCCGTACCATCTTCCATACTTACGTAATTAGCTGTGACTATTTTGTGTCCATTTTCATTCATTGTGCTATCGTAAAAATGGTATGGTGCATCATATTCAATTCCTACAAGTTCAGATCCTTGAATCTCTTCAATAATCTCATATTCATCGAAAATTGCAGGAACTCTATCTTTGGCTACAATAAAAATTCCATCTTCTGTTTTAACTTTGCAATAAATTGCCTTTTCTTTAACTGCTACGGCAACATTTGCTGTCAAAGTCCATGGAGTCGTTGTCCAAATCAATAGTGCAACTTTTTGATCTTTTTTCATTGGAAATCTAATAAAGATTGATGGATCGTTAACTTCTTTATACCCTTGCGCAACCTCATGAGAGCTTAATGTTGTTTGACATCTTGGGCAATGCGGTACAGCCTTGTATCCTTCAAACAAAAGTCCTTTATTGAATATTTCTTGTAATGCCCACCAAATTGATTCTATATACTCATTTTGATATGTAATGTATGGATTCTCCATGTCAACCCAATAACCAATTCTTTCTGTAGCATTGCCTTCCCAGTTCTTCTTATATGTAAAAATACTTTCTTTACATTTTTCTATGAATTTATCAATTCCGAATTCTTCAATCTGGCTTTTACTATCGATTTTTAAACTCTTTTCTACCTCTAATTCTACGGGTAGACCGTGAGTGTCCCATCCAGCTTTCCTCGGCACGTAGAATCCTTGCATAGATTTATATCTACAAATTAAATCTTTGTAAGCTCTTGCTAAAATATGATGAATACCAGGTTTCCCGTTTGCTGTCGGAGGACCTTCAAAAAATACAAATCGTTCGTTGTCCTTTGTTTGCTCAATAGACTGTGCAAAAATTTCCTTGCTTTTCCACAGAGCTAAAACTTCTTTTTCTGCTTCAGTCCAATTTTTTTGTAATTCTACTTTTGTAAACATCATATCCTCCTATTAAAGCGACTTTAAGCCAATGTACTCCCAGATCATATCATCAAGGTTTCCCTCCAATATTCCTGTTACATTTGCTGTTTCGTAATTTGTTCTGGCATCTTTAACCATCGTGTACGGTTGCATTACGTAAGATCGTATTTGGTTTCCCCATTCTGCAGAAATACCTTTAAGACGTAAATCGTCAATTTCTTCCAATCTATTCTCTTCCACTTGTGTTATGAGTTTTGAAAACAATATCTGCATAGCATAAGCCTTATTTTGCATTTGAGACCTTTCGGATTGGCAATTGGCAGTAATTCCCGTAGGAATATGAACAATGCGCACTGCTGTGTCATTTTTTTGAACGTTTTGTCCACCATGTCCAGATGCATTAAATGTATCAATTCTAAGGTCTTTATTGTCAATTTTAACAGATGATTCATTTAAAACTGGTATAATTTCTACCATTGTAAAAGATGTATGGCGTCTATGATTTGCATCAAAAGGAGAGATTCTAACTAATCTATGTACTCCTTTTTCGCTTTTTAGAAACCCATATGCATAGTCACCTTTAACCTGTATCGTAGCGCTTTTCATTCCGGCTTCAGATCCATATGAAACTGACAGTATTGTGTATTGAAATTTCTTTTTCTTAAAATACGAAATGTACATATTGAAAACAATTTCTGTCCAATCCATAGCATCCACGCCACCTGCTCCGCTCGACAGTGACAGAAAACAGTCAAATGAATCATATTTACCATTTAAAAATGACCTGATTTCGATATCTTTTATTCTCAAATCTACATCTTTAATCAATTTCTTTAAATCGTTTACAAAAGAAATCTCTTCTGGTTCCATTTCAATCAACTCAATATTTGTTTGAATCTCAATCAATTCTTCTTCAATATTATCTACAGATCTTAACAATCTTTTTATTTGTTCGTGTTCTTTTAATATACTCGTATTTTCAGTTGATTGTTTTGACCAAAATGATTGCTCTGAAACTATATTTTCAAGTTCAACTAGCCTCTTGTTTACTCCTTTTGCGTCAAAGAAACTCCTTTGCTTTTCCCATTCTATCAGCAAGAACTTGGTATCTTTCTTTTTCTGTAGGTAAATCAAGCATATTAGTTTTTCTTTCCACAACATTTCTTGTATTTCAGTCCACTCCCGCAAGGACATGGATCATTACGCCCTATCTTAATTGCTCTTTTAGGTTTAGGTGCATCGGTTTTTTTCTTTGATATCAATTCTCTACCTTCTGTAAGCCTTTGTTTTTTTTCAATAGGTTTCTGTCTTCCGATGATTGGTTTAAGTTGAACTTGCACTCTAAATATAAGCTTTATCACTTCTTCTTTTATTGAATCAAGCATCTTGTCAAATACTTGAAATCCTTCTATTTGATATCTTACTAAAGGATCTTGCTGCCCATAACCCCTAAGTCCAATACCCTCTTTTAGCTGATCCATGCTGTATAAATGATCTTTCCATTTTGTGTCAACTATGTATAGAAGAATTTGCCGTTCTAGACTTCTCATGTTCTCTGATCCAACTTCATCTTCTTTTGCTTGGTAAAGCCTTTTTATGAGTTCTGTAGTAAACTCAGGAATATTTTTAACAGTTTCCAAGTCAGGTATTTCTGGTTTGTGCGTTGTAAGGTCAAAAATACCTTTAAGGTACTCTTCTGTATTTGTATCAAGTCTATTCTCTTTCGGAATCGCTCTTGAGGCAATATTTTCTGAAAGATCTTCCAGCATACCTTGAATATGGTCTTCTACTTCTTCTAATTCAAGAACTCTTTTTCTTTCGTTATAAACTATCTCTCTTTGTTTATTTAGCACATCGTCGTACTGCAAAAGATTTTTTCTTATATCGTAGTTATAAGATTCTACTTTTTTCTGAGCATTTTCTATTGCTTTTGAGAGTAAACCGCTTTCAAGTGGCATATCTTCTTCAATTTTTAATGTATCAAATATTGTAGTAATTCTTTCACCACCGAATATTCTTAGAAGCTCATCTTCGAGTGATAAGAAAAATTTAGTTGATCCTGGATCACCTTGTCTTCCAGAACGTCCTCTTAGCTGATTATCAATACGTCTAGATTCATGCCTTTCTGTACCAATAACATGCAATCCACCAAGATCTGTAACTCCGTTCCCCAGTACAATATCTACACCTCGACCAGCCATGTTTGTGGCTATTGTTACTGAATTTCTCTCTCCAGCAAGTTTAATTATTTCTGCTTCTCTTTCATGATGCTTTGCGTTTAAAACTTGATGAGTAACGCCCTTGCGCTTCAACATTTTAGCAATTTTTTCTGACTTTTCTATTGACCTAGTACCAACAAGGACTGGCTGACCTTTTTTATTACATTCAGCAATTTCTTCAACAATTTTAGAATATTTCATGCTTTCAGTTTTATAAACTACATCGGAATGATCTTTTCTTGTAATAGGTTTGTTTGTTGGAACAACAATTACGTCAATGCTATATATTTCCCTGAATTCGTTTTCCTCAGTTTTCGCTGTTCCAGTCATTCCTGAAAGCTTTGTATACATTCTAAAAAAATTCTGGAATGTTATAGTGGCTAATGTTTGATTCTCACTTTTTACTTTTAAGCCTTCATTCGCTTCAATTGCTTGGTGCAATCCGTCGCTATATCTTCTACCTGGCAACAGCCTGCCTGTAAATTCATCTACAATAACAACTTCGCCCTCTTTTACGATATAGTCAACTTCATTTTTAAAACAATATTTAGCTCTTAGAGCTTGATTCAAATGTCTTAGAGTTTCAATTTCAGTATCAGCATATAGGTTTTCCATTGACAACAACGCCTGTAATTTTAGTACTCCGTGCTCAGTAATAGTTACTGATTTAGTTTTTTCATCTATCTCAAAATCTGTTTCGTTCTGAAGATTTTTTATAGACATAGCTGCCTTATAATACATATCTGTTGCTCTATCTGATGGTCCAGATATTATTAAAGGAGTTCTAGCTTCATCTACAAGAATTGAGTCAACTTCATCAACGATAGCAAAATTTAAATTGCTTTGCGTTTTCAGTTTAACATCACGAATCATATTGTCTCTTAAATAGTCAAATCCGAATTCACTATTTGTTCCATATGTTATATCTGTAGCATAGGCGGCACGCTTATCTACTGCTTCCTGTTCATTTTCAATGTGTCCAACAGTAAGACCTAAGAATTTATGAACACCACCCATCCATTCGGCATCACGCTTTACAAGGTATGGGTTGACAGTAATGATGTGGCAGCCTTTTCCAGATATGCCCTCGAGATAGGCAGGTAACGTTGAAACAAGAGTTTTACCTTCACCCGTTTTCATTTCAGCAATTTTACCATGAAATAGTGCCATTCCTCCGAGCAATTGAACATCAAAATGTCTCATCTTTAATGTTCGCAAAGCTGCTTCTCTGACTAAAGCAAATGCCTCAGGCAACATTTTTTCTAGGGTTTCTCCCATCTCGTATCTACCCTTGAATTCATTAGTTTTTGCCATCATTCCTTCGTCAGTAAGCTTCTGGTATTCAGGTTCAAACGAGCCTATTCGTTTAACTAAAGGTCCGTATTTTCTTCTAAAACGTTCTGTTGTATCAAATAATTTAATCATAACAACAAATTATATCATGAATTGAGAAGGTATCGAATATTATATATAATGATTTCATGAAAAAACGACTTTTTTATTTTTTGCTAGATGGTTTTGGTTGCGGAGAAACAGAGGATGCATGCGAATTTGGTGATAGTGGTTCCAACACGTCATTGCACGTGTTGGAAGCTAATACTTTTTTAAAGCAATCTTATCTTTATTCAATTGGGTTGTTTGACTGTAAGAAAAAGAAATCATATTTATACCCCACTAATTCCAATAAAGATACTTTCTCATGCACAAGTGAAATGTTTGGAACATTACTGCAACGGTTTAAAACTTTTCCAAATGGTTTCCCTAGTGAGATAATCCAATACATTGAAAACACATTTCAACTAAGTTTAATTGGGAATAAAGTTGTTTCAGGTACAGAAATTATCCATGATATTGGAGAATTATCATGCTCAAAGGGCTCTCCAATAATTTACACATCTGCTGATTCCGTAATGCAATTTGCAGCTCATATAGACACTTTTCCGATATCCAGGCTATACTATATGTGTGAAATAGTTAGAAGAGTTTTCTGCCCTATTTTACCACTTGGAAGAGTTATAGCTAGACCATTCGCAGGAAACAACAGTGAAGATTTTTACAGAACCTCTGATAGAAAAGATTTCTCCTATCCCCTTCCATCAAATGCAATGATCGATGAAATCCAGAATTCAGGAGTTAAGGTTTTTGGTAATAGAATTTTTAGAGAAATTTTTCCGCTGAATTTTCTAGAACCCATAAATGGAAAAGGAAATCGTGAATTGTATACTTATTTCCAGAATATTATAAAAACTTCCCATGAAACAAACGAACTATACTTAATCAATTTAGAGGATTTTGATATGCTTTACGGTCATAGAAGAAATGTAATTGGATACGGAAAAGAATTGAAAGTTTTTAGTGACATTCTGGAGAGCTCTATACCTTTTTTGGCAGACACTGACGCAATTGTTATAAGCGCAGATCACGGAAATGATCCTTGCTTCAAACTGCATACAGACCACACAAGAGAATTTTCTCCATATCTTTTTTTAACAAATGACGGTGCCTCTTTTATTGATGAACCAAAACCTATTTCATATATTGGTTCTAAGATTAAGTCCTTTTTTGGATTAGATGATGGATGATAGCATGTTATTAGAAATGGTAGACAAAAGAATTCAAAACTATCAAAATGAACTGTCAAAGTTTATGCATATCCCATCTCAAATGTTTAACCTTCTCCAGAAAGGAAAAAGATTCCGTAGCAAGTTTTTACTTGGGAATAAGTCTATAGATTCTGATGAAACAAAAATACGCTATGCTACATACATAGAGCTACTACACGCAGCTTCTTTAGTCCACGACGACATAATAGATCAAAGCTCAACAAGAAGAGGTTCCCCAACCTTAAATTCGATATTCCCAATCAATATTCCTCTTAGTAGCGGGTTTTATCTTTTTTCAAGAATATTACTTGAATTAACAGAAGAAGCACAACCTGTATATAACGCTTTTTGTGATACTCTTAGACAAATGACCGTTGGGCAAATACGCGAAATAGAGCCTCATGCAAAATCAATAAGTTCCTATATTCAAATAATATCTTTAAAAACAGCATCATTGTTTGCGTTGGCTTGTGGTTTAGAATCTGATTCTTTTTCGCATGAAAAAGCAAAACTTGGACATTATTACGGGATAGCCTTCCAAATTACAGATGACACTTTAGATTTTGCTGGCGATGAGAATGTTCTAGGAAAGAGCATACACTTAGATGAGATTATTGGTGTTCAAACGCTACCATTAATGCTCAGAGATAAGGGTTTAGGAAAAACTGTGGTGATAAATAAATGTAAGAGCATAGTTAATCACTATTTAAATAAATGCAGGATAATTGATAAAAAACTAAACCTTTTTGAAAAAGAATTTGATATTCTAGCAAGTTATACGTCAAATATATAGTTTATTCTTCAGGCTTTTTTTCTTTCAGATAATGACTCTGATAATAATAGTAACCTTTTTTTTCTTTGCTTGGGTTATAGTAAAAAATATTTCCGAGAACTCTTTTATTTGTTACTTTTTTCAAATCATTTTCAGATTTAATCGTATCGTCTAAATATTCTATAAAAAATGCTAGCAGAACACCAATAAAAAGCCCCAATACCAAACATATTGCTAATATTAGCATAAAGTTTTTGTTTATAGGTACGTCTGTTTTAGTTCCTTCTTGATAAACTTTTATTGTTGGTGCCAATTGCTTCTCTTGAAGTTCTTTTTTTTGCAATTCATCTAACAAGTATGCTCTAATTTTATATCTAGCCTCAATGTCATTCAATATCATTTTTTTTCTTTCAATTGATTCATTTTCTGACATTTGTTGTTTGCTTAGATTCTTAATTTCCTCATCTATTGTATTTAGTTGATCTTGAAGTTTTTTCCCACCTTCTTCTAGGCTACTTTCATACATTTCGTTTGTTTTAGATATGAATACGTTGTTTACGGTATCTACAACCTTTTTAGCGTATGCAGGTTTTTCGTAATCATAGCTTACTTTTAATAACATAGTATCTGGCATAACAGAAACTGAAAGGGTGTTTTTTATATCTGCAACTGTGAATGTAGGGTAATTGATTTGTGATGTAACTTCTTTAAGAACAGGGTCACCTTTAATCATTTCAGCATAAGTTCTTGCCCACTTTTCACTAGCACTATAGTTTCCCATTGGATCTAGATATGTTGATGTTGATGAACCACCAGGGACTTGAACTAATAAAGTTGATGTTGATCTATATAGCGGAATTATGCTATCATAATAGAAATATCCTGCAACAACCGCAGTTATTGTACAAATCAAAATAATGAACCATCTTCTTACAAATATCTCCCAAATGTCTTCAAAAGATATTTCATCTACGCTGTTTAAATTTTCTTGTATATTATTTTCTTCCATGTTTAATCTTTCCACATCATCTGGTAATAATAACAGAAATTGTAGGCAATTGCAATTCAATTGTCATCCACTTACCAGAAGCAGTAATGTTGTTTTCTCCAAATGACAAAGGGACGCTTACAGAAAAATATCCATTATTTAGCGTTGTTCCGCCTGCGCTCCCGTTTGTTGTATTGTATAGTGTACCAACAATATCACCAGGTAAATCCAATTCTACGCGTCCGCTTAATGTCATATACATAGAATACGGGTCAATCCCTATACTTAAAGATTTTACAGTTGAATTTACTGCAAAAGCCGGTGAGGATAGGGATACATTTCTATTATTGCTTCCTGAATCAATAAATACCGTGAACGATGACCCTGCTCCACCAGAGAATGCATTACCTCTATTAACTTCATTAAAATAGATATCAGCATTTCTAGCAGTTCCAGAAATTCCTAATGACCCGGCAGAGCCTGTCAATGAGGCAAATATTTGTGCCCATGGTCTTTTTATTGTAACTTTTTCTTCAAAGCTAGGAGTACTTTCTTCTTTTTCTACTTTTTCCTCTTTACTTTCTAACATGATTTTTTCTTTTTCTAAAGCATTTTTAGATTCTTCGGTTAACTCTTGATCTTCAAAATATAGATTCTGGCTTTTTTTAATTTTATCCCATGAAGTGATTTTGTAATAGAATCCCTTCTTAAAGCTTATATTTGCAACTTCTGTTAATTTCTTACTAGTTATTGACGGCATTAACACATAAAAAAATAATGTGCTCAATGCTAATGTAAGTAGAATAAAAATAATTGTTTGTTTATGCTGGTTTTTTTTCATTTTTATACAAAAAAAGGGGATGGAGAAGAGAGTG
>JAGLCW010000049.1 GCA_023146045.1 Caldisericia bacterium | reverse complement strand
AACGGAAAGTGCGTAGTCTTGCTTTTCTATCTCTGCATTGTCCACAAGTTGGACGAAATACTCTTTATACTCTCTGGCTTCATAGGCTGCAAGTATCTTTGCTATATTATCATCAGTCAATTTGTTGCTTTTGGTGATTTTAACAAATTCGCTTGATGCATCTATGAAAAGGGTTTTATTTTCACTCTTTGATTTTTTAAGAACCATAATGCATGTTGCGATGCTTGTTCCGTAAAAAAGATTACTCGGTAGTTGAATCACACAATCTATAAAGTTGTTGTCTATAAGGTACTTTCTAATTTTTTTCTCAGCTCCTCCACGGTATAGTATTCCAGGGAAGCAGACAATCGCTGCTGTACCATTTGTAGCTAGCCATGAAAGGCTATGCATGATAAATGCAAGGTCAGCTTTTGATTTAGGTGCCAGAACTCCAGCTGGAGAAAAACGAGGGTCATTGATTAGAAGAGGGTTATTGTCCCCATCCCATTTTATTGAGTAAGGGGGATTAGATACGATTGCTTCAAACGGTTCATCATCCAAATGAATAGGGTTTGTAAGTGTGTCACCATGTCCAATATTAAATTTGTCGTAGCCTATGTCATGCAGAAACATGTTAATTCTGCAAAGGTTGTACGTTGTAATGTTGATTTCTTGCCCAAAGAAACCTTGGCGTACATTTTCTTTCCCAAGTTTCTTAGCGAAGTTCAAAAGCAATGAACCAGAGCCACATGCTGGATCATAAACTTTGTTTACTTCAGTTTTGCCAACTAAAGTTAAACGTGTTAAAAGTTCTGATATTTCTTGAGGTGTGAAAAATTCACCACCACTTTTCCCAGCATTTGAAGCATACATACCCATTAAAAACTCATATGCATCACCGAAAGCGTCAATGGTATTATCTTGGTAGTCACCAAGTTTCATTTCGGATACGCCTTTCATGAGCTTGACAAGTCTTTCATTGCGATTTGCTACTGTACCGCCCAGCTTGTTGCTGTTTACATCGAGATCATCAAACAATCCTTTAAAATCATCTTCACTGTCACTACCTTGTGCAGAACTCTCAATACTAAGGAACACGTTTTCTAGTGTTTCATTTAAGTTTGGATCTTCAGAAGCTTTTTTTCTAACATTTTGAAAAAGTTCACTTGGAAGAATAAAAAAGCCTTTTGTTTCAACTAAGTCCACCCTAGCTTGTTCTGCTTCGATGTCTGTAAGCATTGCATAGTCAAATTCAGTGTTTCCTGCTTCATGTTCTCCTTGGTTTATGTATTTTGTGAGATTTTCTGATATGTAACGGTAAAACAACGTACCCAGGATATATTGCTTGAAATCCCAACCGTCTACACTGCCCCTTAGGTCGTTTGCTATGCTCCATATTGTACGGTGCAGCTCTCGTCGTTCCTGCTCTTTTTTGTTATTAGGCATTAAAATAACTCCTTATTTCTTGCAAAATATTCTGTCATTATTTTTATCTGAAACTACAAAAACTTGTATCTAGCACCATCATATCGGTAAGCTGTGATCTCTATATGCTATTATAATATTCCGCTGTCAACCATACAAGGCACTTTTCATATGACAATTTGAGTAGTTTGACAAAGTTGCTTTTATCAATAATATTTAGGTAGCTAAGTATTATTGAAAGGTATATATGGACTTAAGTGAAGAGCCTCTGTCCGCACTATTTAATCATCTGATTAGACTGCATCGTCAAAGAGCAAGCGAGATTTTTGCAATGCATGGTTTATATGCTGCTCAACCATATATACTAAAAATACTTCGTAGAAATAATGGGCAATCACAGAATGAATTTGTAGAAAAGCTTAAACTGCGACCAGCTTCTATCTCAAACGTTTTAAAGCGAATGGAAAAAGCTGGATTGATTTATCGTGAAAAAGATGACACCGATCACCGCATAACAAGAGTTTATCTTGGAGAAATGGGACAAGAGGTGCTATCTGAAGTTGATGCCGCTTTCGAAACAATCCGAGAACAATGGTTTAAGGGTTTTACTGCAGAAGAGAAAATACTACTGCGAAGGTTTATTCTTCAGATGTGTGAAAATCTTTCAGAAGGTTTGGGCGTTTTTAAATGCCATTGTTGTAAGCTGTAATTTTTTGTGTTAAAAGTTAGCTATCTAAGTAAAATAAAAAATGGTGAATCGTGAAGAATATTTTAAAATTTTTAAAACCGTATCGAGCATATGTTATTATATCCCCTATATTAATGCTGGTAGGTGTTGTATGCGATCTATATCAACCAGCGCTTTTGGCAGTCATTATTGACAAAGGAATTTCGTCAGGTGATACAACATATATCATTCAAATTGGTTTAAAAATGATTGTAGTTGCAGTAATAGGTATGATATCTGTTTTTGGAAGCATACTTGCATCAAGTACAGTTAGTCAAAATGCTGGAGCTGACTTAAGACTGTCTCTTATGAAAAAAATTCAGACATTTTCATTTACAAGCCTTGATCATTTTTCTTCTTCTTCGTTGATTACAAGACTTACAAACGATGTGGTACAGGTACAGAATCTTCTTCGTATGATGTTTAG
>JAGLCW010000048.1 GCA_023146045.1 Caldisericia bacterium | reverse complement strand
CTAAGATACTGTGATTAAATCCAAATTTATTTATAATTATTTTTCATAATTTTTTTTGTTATCTTTGAGAAGCTGAAAGAAGGCTTTGGGTGATTCTTTACACCAAAGTTTATCTTGTGTAGTGAGGACTTGTTCCTCACTACTTTTTTTGCTTCGCAAAAAGCAAAAAGAAAACTTAAGCTCATCATTACCCGAAGTTTTTTTCTTTTTTCAACTAGCTTTTTTCATCTCATAGTTTTCTATATATTCTGTATTATTTTTCCAAAGTGTATAAATTAGACCTAATAGTTTCCGTTGAACGGCAGTGCCAGATATTAGCCCATTTTGTTTTTTTTCATTAAGTCTTTTATAAAATTTTTTATAAGTTTCAGCATATTGAATTGAAGATAAAGAGGGCATATACATGATTTCCCTAATATGAGAATTTCCTTTTTTGGAAATTTTTGATTTTCCTTTCCATTTACCAGATTCTCTAATCCGTACATCATACCCTGCATAGCTACTTAGCTGTTTTATACTGGTTATATTAGCAAAGCCATTAGTTTCTGCAATAACTGCAATAACAGTTCTAAATCCTAAGCCAGGAGTCTTGGTAATTTTTTTTACTCTTTCTGATATATAATCATCTTTTGAAACTAAATCTTCCAGTTCTTTTTCAATACTTTCTATTTGCTTATTTAAATATTTGATACGATTTTTCATTCTTCTTAAAATAGTTTTTACTGGATCTCCCGAATATTCTTCTGCATGAAGTTGATTCTTTATAGCGGTTCTTTCTTTAACTATTTGTTGTTTTTCTCTATGCAGTGACCTAAGATGTCTGTAAATTTTTGAACTTAACACCCATTTTTCAAGATTCCTTTCTACGCCCATTTGACCTAATACCTTAGAATCTATTTTATCTGTCTTTGATTTAACATTTAGACTCTCACCAAATTTTTTTGCTTTGTTTGGTAACAAAACATGAACAGTTACATCTTTTTCATAAAGATAATATGCAAGACTTTCATAATAAACACCCGTTGCTTCCATTGTGTAATTAACTTCAAGATTATTTTCCTGTAATTTTTTACACCACTGATATAAATTTTCAAAACCATTACTGTTGTTTTTAAACTCCTTGGTGGCTTTATTTTTGACAATTAAATCTTTTAATAAAATTGTAAATGTTGCAACAAATGAATCTTTCGCAACATCAATACCTACATTTTGTTTTAATATTTCCATAATTTAAATTGTTAAGTTTAATGGAAATTTCTCTACAGTTTTTTCTCGTCTTAATTATACGGGATTGTGCTTTAATGCACATCCCTAAATACTTTGTCCAAACTTGAAAGAAAATAGAAGGCAAGAATGTTTTCTTAGCGACGGTATCGTTCTTTACGTACCTTGCGGTTGCGATTTCTTACCTTCTCCCATTTAAAATTACTAAACTACAAAATTAATAATTAAATGGTCCTTTTTAATTACCTTTGCAAACATACGAGCGGTTATACCGGATATTTTTTCCTGCCGTTAAAAAAAAAAGACAAATCCTCGTAGGGTTGTGGTTATGAATATTAGAAAATATGTCAGATTTTAATAATAGGGGTATAGCTCAAAATTTTTTTTGTCTAATGAACCGCCAAGTACGAGAACCGTACGCTTGGTGGTACTTCGGCTATCGCTCAGCTGGTCTG
>JAGLCW010000047.1 GCA_023146045.1 Caldisericia bacterium | reverse complement strand
CCACTCATTAGTGCAAGGAGCCAACAGATTCTTCGGCAGTTTCAAAGCTATCGATTTCAGATTTGATTAGAATGTCTGAACTAGGGCCATTAGGATTCTTTTTACTTGTATTGACCATTTTCAAAGAGTCATTAAGCCAAACTGTCCAACCTTCTGGGTACTCACAATATATTAAAGTTCCGTCGAACTCTTGAACAGTAGCATTATTGACCATTTTGAAAGAGTCCTCAGTCCAAGATTCCCAATGTTCTAGGTGCTCGCGAGGCATTACAGTTGCTACTGGTTCATCATTAACATTTTTATTTCCTCCACATCCAACAGCGACAAAAATTTCCATTGAAAGAGCAAAAAGCGATAAAAACTTTTTCATTTTTCTATTTCTCCTTATTAAACATATTTATTAGAAATATAGTTCTGCACATATTCATTGTCAACGTTTACAATAAGAATTCTTATTAAATATCTAAATATTTGCAAAATGAAAAAGTATTACAGAATAGAACATTGAATGCATTAATAAAAGTACTATCTCATAGAGTAACACTCCATGAAATTTGCCAATTACGTGGAGTTGGATATAATGTTGTTATGATGATACCTAGATATTTTCAAGATTTGAATACATTTATGAGGCCAAACAAAGCATTGGTAATATATGGACCAAGGCAGGTTGGAAAAACCACCTTGCTTAAAAATTGGTTGAAAACTGTTAAAGAAAAAGTTCGATTTGTTATAGGGGATAACATAGATGTACAAAGAGTACTTAGTTCCAATGATTTGCCATTGATACAAGATTATGTAAGTGGATTTTCTTTGCTTGTTATTGATGAAGCTCAAAATATTCCAAATATTGGTCAAAATGTAAAGATTATGATTGACCAAATACCAAACTTAAAAATTATTCTAACTGGTTCTTCGTCTTTAGAATTAGCAGGACAAATTGGTGAGCCATTAGTTGGTAGGAAAAAAAGTTTATTAATGTTTCCAATTTCACAACTTGAGCTAAAAACAACCATGAACAATTTTGATTTAAGGAAAAATAATGAAGAGTACATTCTTTATGGTGGATATCCTGAAGTTGTTACAGAAAATAATAAAAAGGAAAAACAACTTCTTTTGGAAGATATCGCTAACTCATATCTTTTAAAAGACATACTTGTATTAGATAAAGTAAAACGTCCAAAAGTGCTGGTAGATTTATTACGATTACTTGCCTTTCAAATTGGAGGCGAAGTTTCACTTTCTGAATTGTCTTCCAATCTACGTGTAGATACAAAAACTGTTATCCGTTATCTTGATTTGATGCAAAAATCCTTTATTTTGTACAACTTAAGAGGATTTAGTCGTAACCTAAGAAAAGAAGTAAACAAAAAAAGTAAATACTATTTTTATGACAATGGCGTTAGGAATGCACTAATCAATAATTTTAATCCTCTTTCTATGAGAAATGATGTTGGACAGTTATGGGAAAATTTTCTTTTTATGGAAAGAATGAAAAAGAGATCGTATGAAAACATTTCTGCTAATATATATTTTTGGAGAACATGGGATCAAAAAGAGATTGACTTGATAGAAGATAGAGATGGAATTCTTCATGGATATGAGTTCAAATTAAACTCAATAAAACTCAAATCTTCAAAGTTATGGAAAGAAACCTATCCAGATTCAAAGCTCGAGATAATCAACCAAGAAAATTATTTAGATTTCATTATTTAAAAAGTATTTATTTTTTATTACAATTATCCGCAAGCTCTATCAGGTTTTTGGATTGCTGGAACCAAAAAATGAAGTGACCTGGACGGTTCGGTACATAGATACCATAGTAGTGGAATTAAATATGTTACTCCATACCAAAGACATTATGGCGAAGACATTGCCACATTAGATAACAAAAAGGATGTTTACAGAGAAACTTGGTGAAAAAAAAGTGACAACCAACTTGAAAAATACCGTTATTATTTCCAAATAATCGAATAATGTTTATCACAAAAAACGGCTTGCTTGATTGCTGTATCATGGTACATGAAGTAGAAATTATTGGCTCACACAATGGCAAACTAATTTGATCTCTGCCATATGATTGCCTTACATGTTATACTCTGATTATGAAAAAAGAAGAGTTAACAACCAGAGAAAAAATAATAGTCGAAATCTGTCTTTCATTCTATCCAGATATTCATGCAATTTATATTTATGGTTCATCAATTACTGAATATGAAAAAAAGGACAGTGACATAGATATTGCTGTTTTGTTTCATTATTCTCTTAAAATAGATTTTGACAAATATATGTCAATGATCACAAAATTGTCATTAACGTTACACAAGGAAATTGACATGGTAAATCTGCGTGAAGCAGGAGTCATACTACAGAAAGAAATAGTTTATAAAGGAAAACAGATTTACATGGATAATACTCTGAAAGCAGGAGATTATGAGGCATTTATTATGAGACAATATCAATTGTTCACAGAGGAAAGGAATGAGATTGTAAAGGATGGATTAGAAAAAGGAAGGTTTTACAATGAATGACGTTATACTTTCAAAAAAAGTTCGATTAGAGAAATGTATAAAACAAATACACAAATATTACAAACTTTCAGTCGATATTCCTTTTAAAACAAACTGGCTTATCCAGGATGCAATTGCTTTAAACATGCAGAGAGCTTGTGAATTATGCATTGATATTGCAAATGTTACAGTTAAAGAAAAAAAGCTTGGTCTTCCTGCTTCCAGTAAAAACAGTTTTCAGCTACTGGAAGAAGCTGGAATGATTGATCATCAGCTTTGCAAAAATCTGTGTAACATGGTTGGTTTTCGAAACGTTTTGGTACACAGTTATGAAAAACTGAACGTAGATTTAATGGAAACAATTATCACAACAGACAAGCTTGATGATTTGATACACTTTGCAGATAAAATGCTTACTTTGAGTTGAACAAGTTTCTGGACGAAAAAGAATCATGAAAAATAGCCAGATAGAGGAGCAAAGTTGAGATATTCACTAATAGTTAATAGAATCACAGATAATATTGATGATAATGTAAAAAGAATACTTGAGTATATTGATGAATCAAAGAATAATGGAGCTGAGTTTGTTCTTTTCCCCGAATGTGCTCTGACAGGACTTCAAAATAACGATATTGAAGAACATGATCTTAAACTTGGAATTAAAGAAAATTCAAAGCATATCCGCTTGATATGTGAATCTTGTATTTGTTACTTTAAAAAGGGGCCAAAATTTGCTACCT
>JAGLCW010000046.1 GCA_023146045.1 Caldisericia bacterium | reverse complement strand
TATTATTAACAACGTATATTTTAGTCATTTACTTAACTAAAAAAGTAACTCATTATTTAGTGACTTTTGCTCACATCAAACATGAGAAAAAAACCTCTTTCTAACGGAATCTATGTTCCAAACTTCCTTCGTTCTAATTCATCATGCGTGAGTTCCGCGATGCTTCACAGTAGGATTAAATCCTAATGGTGTGATACGGGATAGTCACATATATTTTGTTCCAATTTTTCGTAATCACTTGTTATACATTTTGTACAACAGAAGGTGATACTCCCACTGGATATTTATGCATAATAAATTCTTTAGGACGAATTATGGTATTTACCATTAATTCTTTATTGTAATCAATATTTCTAGTAACAATAGTGTGAATGATACGAATAAGTTTAATCATTAAAACAACCATAGCCTGTTTACCATTAAGTTGATTTTTGGCTCTATGTCTATAGTATTTGTACAGATCATGGAATTCTGGATTATTTTTTATCATACCAAGCATTGCTAGAAATAGGATTTTTCGAAGATCTTTTCTGCCTCTCTTACTTATGGACATTTTTCCTTTTTTAATCCCAGAGCTGTTTTCTGTTAATGATAAACCTGCCATTTTAATCATTTGTTTTGATGTTTTGTAATTTTGTATGCTTCCATATTCTGCAACTATTCCACTAGCTGTTGTTGTGCTTATCCCTTTAATCTGCATTAGAAGTTTTACTTCTGGTAATTCTTTACATAATTCTTCAATGGCTGTTTCTATGTTATCAATATCAAAAACGGATTCTTCAAATTGTTTCAGTAGATATTCTAGTTCTTTTCCAGCCATATATGATCCAGATGTCATTCCAATGCTGTTACTGCAAACTTTAATCAAATCTGTGATTTTCTTGATACCAACTCCTCTGGGAACAATTTTTTTTACTTCACAGTATAGTTTTTGGGGTGATAGTTTAGCAATTACTCCTGGAAGTTTGTATTTCTTCATAACGTAGACAAAAGACTTTGATTCCCAAGAAGTATAGGCTTTGCTGTATTCGGGGAAATATCTTACAAACCAGTTATCTATCTGATTTTTTGTTCTCATTGAATTTTTTAGTATTAGTCTTCGAAGATTCTTTGCATTTCGTAGTTCTTCATAAACTCCTTGCAGTAGATTAGGTTCTGAAAACCTTCCTTCTTTAACAAGTTGTGCAATAACTCTAGCATCTCTGTAGTCTGTTTTAGCTTGATTGTTATCGTCTAATTCCTTACTCTTTTTAACGTGAGCTGGGTTTACTGTAACAATCCAATATTTATTTTGTTTTAACCATCTAGCAAGAGGAAACCAGTATGGACCTGTTGGTTCCATTCCAATAATCACTTTATCTTTTTTAGCTATTTTCATTACTTTGTTTTTCCAACCTTCAAATTTTACAAATCCTTCCTTATTGTTATCAAACTTAATACCCTTACAATATTCAATACCTCTTGAGTCCTGAGCTCTTACAACATGAAAGTTTTTAGCGATATCAACTCCTACAATTAAAATGCTTCCATCAATTTGACTAAGTCTAAGTTTTTGATTACAATTCATCAAAATCCTCCTTAAAGATAAGATGTTTTTTTTAGTTGAACATATTATATCTTTAATTTTAAGTGAGGGTTTTTTTTATATTTTTACTATATCACAGGAAGCTTCATACAATGTGGTATGCGTATTTGATACAAATGGAGATTTGAAATGGAGCACCTATACAACAACAGATAGCCAAAAAAACTTTGAAATATCACCAAAAGATGGTGCTTTTAATCAATATTCAGCTATAGGCAATCGAATCAAATACATGCAAGTATATGATAATCATGTTAACTTATTAGAATATACAAACAATATTAATATTGTTTTAAATAAACCTAAACAAAAAACAATTACTTTCTTAAACAAAAACCATGGATTTTATCTTATAGATATCTTTTCTAGATATAGTCTGAAATGAAGTGTATTGGGGGTGCGGACATAATCTTGGACTCTAATTGAGACAGGAGGATGTCTGCACCACATAGATGTATAGATTTAATGAAAATAAATACATAATACATAATAAATAATTGACCCAAATTTGCATTTATATTTTTTTAATATTATAAATAAGGTGGAATTTAAAGTTAAGAGAAAATTGTTAACGTTACAAATGTTTAAATAATGAAGGCGTTAGAGGTATTAAATATTAAAAGATGAAGAGTTAGTAAAGAGATAAACCAGGAGGTTTATAAATGAAGAGAAGTGTATTAAAGTTCTGCAAGTTAGTTAAATCAGTTAAGAATATCATGTTAAACAATGCCCCCCCCATGGGTAAAAAGGGGCTATCTGTATTCCTTAGTATAATACTGCTAGGAACATTACTTCCTGCATCAAGTATGGCAGCAAGCATACAATCTCATTCTCTACGACCAATCCCATATTCACCACCACCATGTGAATCTATCTTAAATGCTCAAAAAGAAGCAGAAGCTAATCCAGATGAAGCAAAGAAACCAAAAGAACTAAAAACCAAAAGAACAAAGAACTCTAAAAAGTTTGCATATTCTTCTGGTGTATATCTTAGTAAAACATATCCACGTGCTATTCATAAAAAAGACAGCAAAGGCGGATGGGAAGATCTTTATGAAAATGAAACTAAACCTTTATCTTTCTACACAAGGTATTTAACTTGTGTAAACGGGATGTGTACCAAACTTTGTGTAAACTCATGAATTGTATCCATTGTTTGTAATGTACTCCTTAATGTCTTCAAA
>JAGLCW010000045.1 GCA_023146045.1 Caldisericia bacterium | reverse complement strand
TGTTTTCTTGAACTATGTGATCTTTCGAAAACTCAATTTTGTGACTTGACCAAAGTTTTGCCAGGAAGGTTAGAACTACATATTGTTCCCATCCATATGGTGGTTTAGAGAAGTGATCCTTAACTTGTTTCACTGTTAGCCTGGTGGCAAGCTTATCTTGAATGTTAATGTAGTTTAGTACTTCTTTTACCGGTTGAGAAAGAGATACAATAAGTGCATCATCGTTTAAGGCTTTTAGAATACTATCTTCTTTGTATTGGGCATCCCCAATCCAATCGCGATTTCTATAAATGGAATCAATTAGTTTTTGGAATCCTTCTATAATGCGATCTTTTGCATTTTTCTTAGGAGAGCTAGATTCATGACCACGACTGTATATTTCTGCTTCCTGTATCATTTCGTCAAATGTTTGTTGAATATCTTTGTGCCTTTTTTGGTTGGCTTCTGCTTGCTTGCTAATGATATGCTGGAGTGTTTCTTCTTTTTGTGTAAAAGATTGTACAAATTTACGTGTGCGAAGGTATTGAGTTACATCTTCCACCCAATGTTTGTAAAGTGGTAGGTAAAGTAACATTTCTTTAGCGGCATTTCCTGGCATAAGGAACATGGTTTTATTTTCGTAATCTTCACAAAGTGGTGTAACAAAATTAATAGATACTTCTTCTTTGCTACGCGATATAATGCTATTGTCAATTTTAAGGGTATAGGAAAAATCTTGGTGGTAGGCTTTGTGTGTAATTTTTCCAGATGGAATGTAATTGAAAATTAACTCTTGGATTAAGCGGTATCGTTCTTCCTGAGTAATATCCATGTTTTTAATTTCTTTTTCAATATCTTTTTCTTTGTCGGTTAAATACTCGTAGAAATCTCCAGTTCTTTGAATATATGTTTGCTGTACCAGAAGATCTAGTGCTTCTTGGGTTTGTATTCTAAGCTTTTGCAAATCGGCACAGAATTTTGGAATGAGTAGCACAATAATATTCGATATAGTTGGTTTGAATTCTTTATTGTATTTGACTAAGAATAATGCTTTAAGAACTTTAATTGCAAATTGATTGTGTGATAAATTATTTTCAGCAGTTATAACATCTCGTTGGGTGCTAGATTTTAAAGTACTGCGAATACCCTCGAACATTGTGTCAAATGTTGCTAATGAACCTTCGTCATAGTTTTGTAGATGTATTCCTACTTTCTGGAAAACTCCTAGCATGGAACGTTCTCCAACTGAACTATATTTGCCTTCAAAAGCATTGTGTGCTGACAATTTTTCTATGGAAGATTGAAACATTTGAAACTGGTATGGAATAAATGGGTAGCAGCTTATAAAGTGTTCTTCGTCGGCGAATGATTCATAGTTTCGTGAGTTATCTGTGAAACGAAAAAGAGTATCTAAGTTTTCGCGTTCTCGCTGGTATAGGTTTTTTAAATTGTGTTTCGCATTTGGTGTTTTGTCTAATAAACGCTTTTGAATAACTTCTGCTACATTTTTGCTAGTTAATTTTATGCGGTTGTGAAAACGAGCCTGAATTTTGGTGAAATCATTCCCTTGTTGCTTAGATATTTCTCCAACAATCATGTCCATTTCATCTTGAGCAGTAACTAGAATCCATGATCTACCTTTGCATTTTGTGTTTAAACTTTCTGCAATGGTTTGCAGGTTGGTCATTAGTTTTACATTGTCGGCAATGAATTGACCAACTTCGTCAACAAAGAAGTTTAAGCGGAATTGTTTGCCTTGCTTATCAATATATTCTTTTACGTTGTTGGCAAAATCTTCAATAGACATTTTGTAGCTGTCTTTGTATTTTTCTAGAATTCCATTAATGCTTTTTAATTCTTTACCAGCAGTAATTGCATAGGCTTGATCAATGGAATCTTCTTCCAAAAGTGATTCTTCACGAACTTCATTCCAAGGTCTGTTTGTGATTTTTTGAATAGCTTCTTTGAATGTGTCTAGTTGTCCACGATTGTGTAAGTCAGACTCAAGTTTGGCTACGTAATCAATTCCACCATAAAAGCCTTGCATTTCGTTGAAAACTTTTACAAAAACCGAGAGAACCGCATCTGTTTGTTTTTTATGAGTTATGTTAGCTTTTTGATCTATATTAAACAGAATGGATTTAGATGGAATTTTAGCTGCTTTGTCCATTAATCCTTTTAGTAAGGTGTCATTGCATTTGGGTTTAAAGTATTCCACCGTTTCTTTGCCTTCAATTACATGGTTTTCTAGCAACAGCGAAAGCATTTTCAGAAGGTGCGATTTACCTGATCCAAAGAAACCAGAAATCCATGATCCATTGCCAGATTGTGGGTCGTTGTATTCGTCTAGAAAATCAAATACTTTTAGAGATATTTCTTCTGTAAGAACATATTCTTCCACTTCCTGCAAAAGATGTTCATTGGCATCTGCTTTAATTACTCCTTCTATGGAACGGTCTATTGGTTTTACAAACATTTCCTGAATTTTCATTTTAGCTCCTTTTATTATTTATACTTCGAAATGGAAAATATTGAATGCGCGATAATAGTTATCGCCTTGGTGAATGTTGAATAAGTCTAGTGATGCATTTCCAGAAGCCCCAGTAGTGTAGCTTCCGGGGAAAAATAAAACAGTAGGTTTTTTACATGCCTTGCTCTGCAAGTTGCTTATAATACTGTGTGAGCGAAGATACGGGTATACTTGTCCTATTCCACTTAGCAGTAAAATATCGTGTGGATTTGTATCAATTAGTTCTTGTATGGCTGGTGTAATATGTCGCTCTGGGTTAAGTAGGCTTTGGACTATTTCCAAAAAGTCTTCTTTATTTTCTTTAACTTCTCTAGTTAGTAGCTTTTCCCATACTCCGCGTTTTTTTAATAGCTCAACGCAAAGTTCGTATATATTTATATTCAAAGTTTCAATGTTTTTTTTATGAAGAGTTTGCATGAGCATTTTAATAGATTTTTGAACCCCCCATTCCCATGATGGGTTGTATGGGCAAATGAAGAAAGGAAGTTCATTCCCTAAACCTTCCATGCTGCGGAAGCGTGTGCTTTGAAATACATTTTCAAGATGCTTGTGCGCTTCATTTAGGCTAGATTGGTGTGGGTGCTTAGTGTTATTGTATCTAGGCTTTTGTTGTTTTTTTGGCATTATTTTTCCTTTTGAATTTCCTATTGGTTCGGAGCTTTTATATGGTTTTCATATGTGGTTGGAAACCATAATAATTCTTCTGGATTATTGTTAACAATTAATTTATTTATTTCTGGTGAAAGCATACTTAGTTGAATAATATTTTTTTTGGTCATAATACCAACCTGGCGAAGCATTGAAAAGGTTTTGCTGCGAATTTGATTGCGACTTTGCTTTGTAATGGTTTTGAGTTTTGGAACTTGAATGCTTTTGTTTTCGTAAAATACCCAAAATTTAGCTGTTGTAATTTCAAGTTCTTGTTTAGCTATTTGATCTTGAATTACTTCAATACAAAAATCACTTAATATTTGGTGATACCTGCAACATGCTAGCCAAAGTACTTGTTTTTGCTGTTTGG
>JAGLCW010000044.1 GCA_023146045.1 Caldisericia bacterium | reverse complement strand
GAATTTTCCAATGGTTGGTTCATCTCGTGGGTGGGAAATCACGAATTGCTTGCTGCTTAAGGAAAAAATTGTGAAGATACCTATACATTTTCCGCAATTTTTTAGCCAAAGTATTAATGGACTTCCGCTTCCTGGATGAAGTTAAAATTGCTGTTTTCATTTTATTTGTTACATTTACTTTCCCAGAAGAGATAACATTTTTTTGGTGTAAGTCATAAGTAACAGACTTACCTGTACTTTCAATGTTTTCAACGAACTGACGAAAAGATGCCAACCATAGCCATACTTCATTTAGTCTTCCAACTCTTTGTTGTGACTTTTTTACTAGACTGGAGAGTTCTTCAATTTTACCTGGATGAAACATCCCAGTTGACTCAAACCATTCAGGCTGAATAAAATTGTTCAATTCTGTAAATAAATTATTACTAGACCATTTTGTGTAATCATGGTATTGCTTGGTTGCCATTTTATCTGGTTTCACTGTTTTACCTGAAAGAGCTTTGTTAGTGCGTGCCCAAGGAATTCTAGCAAGGTCTGGGTTTAGATTCTCTAAGGCTCCGGCGTAAATGCTGTCTGTTCGTAGAGAAGGATGTATTGACCAAATGTAACTGTATACCTCTGGAGAGGTAAACATTTGATAAACAGAACAGTACTTGTTTATCAAAGACATTGCATGTGCAAGTCCTCCACGCATCCGAAAACCTTGCATTTCATGTTCACAAAGAACATACCTAGGCTCACCTTGAGACCTTGAATGAAGCACTTTAGATTCATGCATTAACTGCTCAGAAGTATATGCGAAGATTTCAGGTTTTAGTAGTCCATACAAATTGTGTGGTTTAAAATGATTAATCTCTAAAAGATGCCTTCCACCAAATTCGGCTCTTCCGATAGAATCTCCATAGCTTCCCGCTATAACAAGTGAATCTTCAGGTAAACACTCCAGCCATTGAGACGCGTGTAAACATTCCGGTGTATGCATGCAACCAAGTTCGGATGCTGTAACTTCGATATTCCTAAGAACATGTTCATGAGACAAAACTATATTTTGCCATTCAAAACCAAGTAGATCTGCTATCCTCTTTGCATAAATCGAATCCCTAGAATTCGCTGCACCCCATGTTAGCGCAATTGGTTTTGCTGATAGTTTACCTTCTTTATATAGCTTAGAAAGCACCCCAGCAATTATTCGACTATCAAGTCCCCCGGTAAGCAATAGATAGATTTCTGTTTTATCTTTACAAAC
>JAGLCW010000043.1 GCA_023146045.1 Caldisericia bacterium | reverse complement strand
TCGCTACCAATTAATTTATTTCTACATTTGTAGAATAAGCTTCCTGAGAGTTTTTCAAACCATTTCCCTTTTCTTTTTTCTTGAATGCCATAAACTACGTCACAGGAAGCAGTTTGCATTTTTAGGAAGAAATCTGACAGGAGTTCTGGTTCTTCTTCTAGATCGCAGTCAATTAAAAACACTAGGTCACCATTCGATTCGGCAAGTCCTGTCATAATAGCCTTGTGGTGACCAAAATTTCTAGATAAATCTAATATTTTAATATGCCTATCTTTTTTTAAAAGTGATTTTGTAATTTCAAGAGAGGTATCTGGAGAACCGTCATTAACAAATATTATCTCATAATTATTTGTAAGTAGTTTAATTTGTTCAATAATTCTTTTGTAAAACTCTTTTAAGTAAGGAGAAGAATAGTACATTGTTGTTACTACAGATATCTTCATATTAATCTCCTGGGTGCATTTGGAATTTGCTTAAGTGCCATTGTATTGTTTTCAGTATACCGCTTTCAAAGCTTTCCACTGGTTCCCATCCTAGTTTATTTCTTATTTTGCTAGCATCTATAGCATATCTTTTGTCATGTCCTGGTCTATCTTGAACATGTTTAATAAGGTCTGTATAGCTAGAGTATTTTTGTGAAATTGGTTTAATTGAATCTAGAATTTTACATATTGTTTCAGCAATACAAATATTATTTTTTTCTGCATTACCTCCAATGTTATATTTTTCTCCATTTAAGCCATTATGAAAAACTTTATCAATTCCCTTGCAATGATCTTCTACATATAGCCAGTCACGAATATTCTTGCCATCACCATAAACCGGTATTGTGTTTTCGCTAAGACAATTGTGTATTATGGTTGGAATGAATTTTTCCGAATGTTGTTTAGGTCCATAATTGTTTGAACAATTTGATATAACTGTGTTTAACCCGTAAGTCTTTGAATAACTTCTTACAATCATGTCGGCACTTGCTTTCGATGCGCTGTAAGGACTATTTGGAGCATAAGGAGTTTCTTCAGAGAAAAAACCAGTTTTACTTAAACTACCGTAAACTTCGTCTGTTGAGATATTATGGAACCTGCAATTCATAAACTTGGTTTTGTATTTGTTGGGACTTTCCATCCAATAATTTCTTGCAACATCTAACAGAGTAAAAGTACCATTGACATTTGTTTGGATAAAAATTCCAGGATTGCTTATGGAGTTGTCTACGTGAGATTCAGCAGCGAAGTGAATTACACCTTGAATGTTGAAAGATCGAAATATGTAAGAAACTAATTGTTTGTTGCAGATGTCACCATTGATAAAAT
>JAGLCW010000042.1 GCA_023146045.1 Caldisericia bacterium | reverse complement strand
CCACTTCGACCCCAAACATCTTCTCCGGCTTTTTGCCAAGGAAAGTCTTTGTTGGTCAATTCTGTTCCGTCACGGTCAAATCCTACGGGAACCATGCGAACGGCAGCAAATGTACCATTTACATTTTCCGCAGCTTCAGCTGTTTTAGGAACAGATACGAAGCCAACCTGGAAAATACTAATTACCATCATAAGGGTAATCAGTAAACTAAGTGTCTTTTTCATAATAAATTCTCCTTTCGCGAAAATTTACACAAAGTAATTCGCCCTTGCGGACTTGATAAATGTTCTTTAGTATCGCTTCAATGACTGTTTAAAAAAGAAAGTGGTCCACCTGAGAATGTCTTTTTGATATCCTCAAAGCTTGTCCATCATGCTTTTGTTATTCAGTTTCAATATCGGAAACACTATGTCGCAAATACCCACATATATTATAAAACACTCAGTTCAAGCAACAATAAGTAAAAACACCAAATTTTGCTATATAATATAAAAAAAGTGGGCAAAAGATTTCCCACATGAGAAATCTTTTGCCCACTTTTAGAATCTGACCAAGCAAATCCAACTTTAACACTACTTTGTGCTAAATAAAGCAGTTAGTCTACTAAATCGGTAAATGTTTTTTCGATAACCCCACCATCTTTTTTTGACAATAGGTCTCCATTATTTGAAAAAATAATGTCTTTTGCGATCAGCGTGTCCATTGCTGACTCAATTTCAGTAGTAATTATATCTTCCTTTGGATAAGGAAAAGAAAGAGTCAAACTTTTTCCAACAGAATTGTTGAAGGTCATTTGTAATGTTTTTTTTGTATAATCTGCCATAATTTTCTCCTTTTATTAAGCGTTTAAATTTGATTTCTGATGTCTTAAAATTTCGTCCACAGGATACATCAACAGTGCTGCGATTGCAGTAACTGAATCAAAGATATCTTGATCAGCTGCATCACTTTTAACGTTGCTTAGTGTAAAGCTAGTCCTTTCATCTCCGGTTAAAGCCAAATAAACTGTTACGTAGCCTTTTAAATCAGTTGTTGTCATTTTTTACTCCTAATTTTTTACTACCGGGCAGCCACTATTACTTTTTCTGACTGCTGAAAAAGTTTAGTTCCGGTGCAAATAACTATCGGTTTACTTAATTTTTTTTGCATTTAGAGTAAAATTAGAGTTGTAATTTCTAAAAATTACGGTAGAATATTGTCTTGTTGTTCGGAGAGTGGCGCAGCCTGGTAGCGCGCGTGGTTTGGGACCACGAGGTCGAAGGTTCGAATCCTTTCTCTCCGACCATTTCTAAACATTCCAAACAAAACAATCTTTTTTTATTATTTTCAAATCATTTTATTATTTTGCTTAAATAAGATTCAGGTCCTCTTTTGTACAGATCATTTCCTTTTACATCTATCCCGACTATCGTTGGTAGTTTATCTACTTCAAGCTCTCTAACTGCTTCTGTACCTAGTTCTGGAAAAGCAATAACTGTAGATTTCTTAATACTTTTTGAGATTAATGCGCCTATACCACCAACAGCGATTAGGTACAGTGCATTGTTTTTAACTATTGATTCAACAACTTGCATACTTCTAGGACCTTTTCCAATCATGGCTTTTAAGCCACCGTCTAATAGTTTAGGTGAAAAAATATCCATTCTTCCGCTGGTAGTTGGCCCAGCTGATCCAATCTCGTAACCAGGTGGAGGTGGAGTAGGTCCAACAAAAAATATTACTTGTCCTTTTAATTCAAAAGGTAGTGTTTTTTTTTGGTTCATTATTTCGATTAATCTCTTATGTGCAGTATCTCTTGCGGTATAAATGATTCCACTTATATAAACAGTATCACCAGCAGTAGGCAGAATTGTAATAGAATCTGTTAATGGAGTTGTAATATTCCACGTTTTCATATTCAATCTTCCTTTCCGCTTAATACTGCTGTTTGGTGCCTAGCACAATGGCACTGAATATTCACTGCTACAGGTAATGATGCTATGTGGCATGGTTCCCACAGCATATTCACGGCTAAAACGGTGTTTAACCCTCCAAGCCCCATTGGCCCAATGCCAAGCTCATTACATTTATCTTTTATATGTTCTTCCCAAGCTGCTAGTTTTTGGTCTTCATTTTTTTTGTCTAGGTTTTGTAAAAGAGATTTTTTTGCAAGATACGCACATCTGTCAAAAGAACCACCAATTCCTATACCAAGAATTATTGGTGGACACGGATTACCTCCAGCGATCTTAACGGTTTCAATAATAAACTCTTCAATACCTTTTTCTCCTTGAGTAGGCTTTAACATAGCTATTCTGCTCATGTTTTCTGAACCTCCGCCTTTTGGAGTAAAATGCATAGTAAGCTTATCACCAGGAACAACATCCCAGTATATTATTGCTGGGGTATTTGTATTTGTGTTTTCTCTTTTTATTGCTGGATCAAATACCATTGAATTCCTAAGATAACCATCTTTGTATCCTTGTTTTACACCGTTTTGTATCGCTTCAGATATATTGCCACCAGATATAACTGCATTTTGTCCAATTTCAGCGAATATAATGGCAACTCCGGTGTCTTGGCACAATGGAATTTTTGTTTTTTTTGAATAGACTATGTTTTCCAAAATTTGTTTGATTATTTCTTTTGCTAGCGGATGCGTTTCTGTATTCAAGGCATCCTCAATTTTTTTTGTTACATCGGGTGTAATTGTTGTATTTGCTTCAATACACATATCTTTAACACATTTTGTAATATCTCTACAATTTATTGTTTTCATGCCAACTCCTATGCATTCTTTTTTTTATTCTATCATAAAAGTTAAAAATAATATTTGATTATTCAAAATTATTAAGTATAAATATGTCTTGCGTTTGCATGTCATACGCTTGCGCCTGTAGCTCAGGGGATAGAGCATTTGCCTTCTAAGCAAGTGGCCGGGGGTTCGAATCCCTCCAGGCGCGTTTGAACGGTGGATATAGCTCAATTGGTTAGAGTACCGGTCTGTGGCACCGGATG
>JAGLCW010000041.1 GCA_023146045.1 Caldisericia bacterium | reverse complement strand
GGTTGTTTATTATACCAAAGAATCCGAAAAAGAGAAGCACGAATAATCAGTACCTCATATTCTTATTATAAAGAACCCGTCATAAATGTGACGGGTTTTGTCTATATAGTCTTAAAATAGATTTAATAAGAACAATGCTTAATCCATATATTTCTTTCTGCTAGAAGTTTGCTGAAAGATTTACAACTTTATTGCCTTTTTTGGCTTCTAATTTATAACCTAGTGTAGAAAGCAAAGAAGAGACAGTTCTCAATGTAATATTTGCAGGTTTCATTGCTCTCATATTTTGAATTGTCGAAGTAGAAACGCCGGATTCTTTTGCTAAAAGTCTGACTGAAATTTGATTTTCTTCCATTGCCGCTAGCAGTAATTCGGAAAACATGAATTGAGAATATTCTTTTTCAAATTTCTCTTTTTGTGATGGATCTTCCATCATTTTACTAAAAGTTGATTTTGTTTTATTCTTCATAATAATCCTCTTGTTCTACTCTATAAAAATAATTATTCTTTATATCCAATGCTCTTATTTTTTCTTGCTTTGGAAGCTTTTGAGATTTTTTTCTGTATCCATTTGTTACAATAATTTTATGTCCAGTATAGAAGAAAGAGAGAAAACGATCAGGTTGTGGTTTAAATGCATAAATTTTTTCTCCTTCGTTTCTAAACTTATCTTTATCATATATTTTTCCATTATCTCCCATGCGCTTGAATAGCATTAAAGTTTTACGTTTCTGTGTATTGGAGAGAGATTCAAAATACTTCAAAGCCTCACTTTCTCCTAATTTATCAAAAAACCACTCAATCGTAAATTTGTCCCCTTCATAAGCAATATATTCATTCATGACATAATGTATCACAATAATGATACGCTGTCAATAGATATTTCATTCGATTTGAAGAGAATTGCTGAAGAACTCAGAAATACATAAAATGTGCCGAAAGGGGATCAATAACAGGAAGTAGAGAAATTTGTCTTTTGGTGTCCAGTGCTAGGGGTATTCCATAAGAAGTTTCTTAGAATTTCAATCTGCTACTCGCATTGATAAATGGGTTTTGGCCATAGAAGAGTATATTATTATTCGTTTATATTACTTTGTGCTAATAGTGAATGAACAACAGCAGTTGTATTACTTGATGAAAGTATTTTATGAATTCCTTTTTCAAATTCATCATAATTGTTAGCTTTTATGTCTGGCTCCGGAATAGATATACCAACATATTCTAAATCTGCAGAACTTATTAATTTTGATAAACTTACCAATAAAGCAGGATTTACATTAAATGGATTATTAACCAATTTTCTAGATTGCACACTAA
>JAGLCW010000040.1 GCA_023146045.1 Caldisericia bacterium | reverse complement strand
TAAACTCTTCTTTTAAAGTTCGATTAAATCTTTCACACACTCCATTTGTATTAGAAGAATACTTCTTGGACACTTTCCCATGTTTTTGAACAAATTCAATTGGAGCTAAATAATCTAGTGTTTGATGTGGTCGATGAAAATTATATTCAATCAACCATTCAGTTAAATTTCTATTAAATAAATTTAAATTATTAGTATAATTTCCTAATTGAATAAACTCTTCTTTTAAAGTTCGATTAAATCTTTCACACACTCCATTGTCTTTCGGAGTTCGAACTCTGGAATAATATCTAGTTAGATTTAAATCAGAGCAAGCTTGATCAAAATGCTTTTCAAATTCACTACCGTTATCAGTTTGCAAGTTCTCTATTTTACCATCTAAAAGATAATACAACTTTTCTAAAAAATCTTTAGCTGAAAGTGAACTATGATTTTTATACATTCTAGCATAAGCTATTTTAGCATATTTATCGATCGCAGTCAGGATATATCTCTTGTTTCCGTTGAAGTGTCGAACAATCGTGTCTAAGCATAACAGATAGCCAGTTTTGGGTTTCTTTTTTAGTTCACTAATTCTTTTCTTTTTGTTTGCTTTAAGCCTTTTTTTATTGGTTCTTTGCTGTTTTTGCGGATGATAATAGATTCCTGATATTTGGATAATTGATTGAATTTTCCAACTGCTGATTTGGTTGTCTTTGGGAAATTTAGTTTGATATTTTCTGAGTATTTTTTCTTTGCCATACCGGAGAAATTCTTTCCTTAAACAAACCACCCTTTCATATTGTAAACTAGTAAATTCTTTCGGTCTTTTATTGATTGGCGTAGTTGAACTATCTTCTAGTGTTCTTAGATTTTCTTCTTTAAACTTATTAAACCAGAAATACCATTTGGATCTAGCTATTCCGAAATGTCTACAAGTCAAAGAAGTATTTTGGTTCGCTTTAGTGTAATAGTAAATTATCCAATTTAATCTTTGATTGGCTTTCTTGGATAAAGTTAATTCTTGCGCAATCTTTTTCCAACGTTCATATTTAGTGTTGGTTATTTTAAAATTACTTAAAAGATAGAACCCTGATTGCTTGGCTTTCATATTGAGATACATTTAATTTTTAACCTCTTATTTTAACACAAGGGGTGTCCAAGATGTATCTCATCTTTTGCA
>JAGLCW010000004.1 GCA_023146045.1 Caldisericia bacterium | reverse complement strand
AAATTGCTCCTCCGAATCTAAAAGTTTTAGATGGAGAAACACGTATTGAATTAGGAAAGAATCTCTTAAATCCTAACAACTATGACTTAGTTTACTCTGCATACAACCACTTTGTTGTTCAAGTTACACCAGCAGACCCACGCGACTTACCATTACATGAAAATGGACGCGTATTTATGTTTGGTAACCAACATCAAACTGTTGTATACGGTGATATTTACCCAAGTAAAGAAGATCCAAAAGTTATGGAAACAACAATAACATTTACACCAACTGGTTTAAATGAAGCAATTGCCAGCGTTGGATTCTATAACCACAACAAAAACTATCTAACACCACCATACGACCTAAAGAACACTTCAACTTACACATTAATGAACTTAATGCCATTTGATGCTGCTCTTGGTCTTTATATTGACGCAATTACCGAAGGACCAGTCTTTGTACTAAAAGACAACGTCCTTACAGTACGCGTAAAAGAAATTGGAACTAATGCTCCTGTAGAAGGTGCAACAGTAACAATTAAAGGTGCTGGAGTAACAGGAAGCAAAAAATCAGATGCATCAGGAATTGCTACATTTGATATTTCTGCAACTGATGTTGGCTTTATAATGGTTGAAGCAACAAAAGAAGGATTAGTAATCGGAAGAGAAAAAATTCAAGTAAGAATGGCAAACGACAGACCATTTATTGAAATTGATCCACTTCCACCATGTACAAATAATCCAAAAGCAGCCATTAAAGGTATTACTAACCCAGGTAACACAGTATCAATTAATGGAAACATTAAAGCTACTGTAAATGAAGATGGTTCATGGTCTGGACAAGTAACACTTAAAGAAGGCTTAAACACAATTATTGCTGAAGCTAGAAACACCAAGGGAGAATCTGTTAAGGGTAGTGTAACTACAACACTAGATACAACACCGCCAGAAATCTTCATCGACAAGCCAATTCAACTAGTTGACATAAAAGCAATAACAGTAACCGGACGTGTAGAAATTGATTGTCAAAAAGTAACAGTAAATGGAATTGATGCTGAAGTAGTACACGATGTATACAAAGCATACAATGTACCTGTAAAACTCGGAGACAACAAAATTACCGTAAAAGCAATTGACAAAGCTACTAATGAAAATACAAAAGAAGCTAACTTCTATGTATATCATGAAGTAGTCATTCAATTAACCATTGGAAACAGTGTCCCAAAAATTGATGGAGAAGATCAAGAAGCATTACAATTTCCTCCATACATTTCAAAAGGCAGAACAATGGTTCCTTTACGCTTTATTACTGAAGCATTTGGAGCTGTAATTGGATGGGACGGACCAACCAAAACAATTACCATTACATTTGAAGGTAAGGTTATCAAAATGACTATCGATAATCCTATCGCCACTGTTAATGGTATACCGTCAGCACTAGATACTCCTCCAGTAATCCAAGAAAGCATAACATTTGTACCAATTAGCTTCATTGCAAAGACAATTGGAGCTATAGTAGAATGGGATGCTATTACACATACAGCAACAATTCGTTACAAAAGGTAGTAATACAAAGAAGTAATGATACTGGGG
>JAGLCW010000039.1 GCA_023146045.1 Caldisericia bacterium | reverse complement strand
AGAGGCTGTCGATTTTCTCATAAAAAGTTGAGAAAATTGTTTAAATACTGTTTGATTGTATTGAACTAACTGATTGGAGTAACCTTATGGACTTGGGAGCCTTGATTCAAGGTAAGTTTTCTTTTAGTAATAGCGTAAATTTAGAAATAGTTGATGAGGAGTTTCTTGCTCAGGCAACAGACTTCAAAAGAGGTAACATATCCCACCTTCTTATTGGAGCAACGCCTATCAAGAAATACTTACAAACAGCAGATCAAGAGTGGGTGTTGGCACTAAAAGATTTAATTATGGAAACAGATCTTTCTCCGTTTTACAAAGCATATCATCAAGCAGGTCGTAAGGCGATACATCCTGGTTTGATTGTGGGCTTAATCGTGTATGGATTATTGAAGGGCATCAAGTCATTGCGAGCACTAGAGCAACTAAGTAAATTAGATATTGGCTCATGGTGGTTGACGGATGGTTTGCAACCAGATCACAGTACTATTGGAAAATTCATACAGCTTCACGCACAAGTTTTGCAAGATGATTATTTTACTGCATTAACAAGAGTAATTCTACAAAAGCTTAAAGTTAACACTCAGGAAGTTGCGTGTGATGGCACTATAGTTGAAGCAGTAGGAAGTCGCTACAAAGAATTACAAAAAGATGCAATTCTTGAAGCATTAAAACATGCGACAACGATCAAGGAAGCAAAGATGTTATCACAGGCTTTAGATATCTGCGAAGAGCGAAATGTAAAACAAAGGAAAAAGAACGGACGAAAAACGGATGTCAAAGTTTGTATTACTGACACGGATGCGATGCATCAACGAGGAAAAATTGTAGGATCACGGTCATCATATAAACCGTCGGTTCTTGCGACAAAAGATCGGATTATTACGGGAATATCCGTTCATCCATCTTCTGAAAATGCGATAATTCCTGATTTGTTGAAACACCATAAAACAATTACGGGAAATATGCCAAGCACATTATTGGGTGATGCAGGATATTGTACGCTTGACAACATAGCACTTTGTGAAGAATCTCACATTACTTTTCTTTCACCGTCAGGTAAAGAAGGGAAGCAAAAAAAAGGCACAATGAATGATTTTCACAAGAGTAAATTCACTTACGATGCATCTAATGATGTGATGGTTTGTCCTGCAGGGTATACATTGACCGTTGATACAAGAGGCAAAAATAGACATGGAAAATATTTCACACAATATCGATGCAATAATCTTGCAGACTGTCCTTATGCTAAGCAGTGCACTCGTTCTCAAAAAACGAGAACCGTTAAAAGATATGTTGGAGATGATGCAAAAACACGGCATTTAGCCAATATGGAGTTAAAAAGCAGTAAAAAACAGTTTAGCAAACGCAAAGCCATGGTGGAGCCGGTTTTTTCAGAATTAAAAGGTTTTTTTAATCTCAAACGTTTTACCCGATACGGTCTGAAAGGAGCATCTGTAGAAATGGCTCTTTTTGGAATTGCGTATAATTTCAAACGGTATTTGAAATTGAAAAAAGCGCCTCCGGCGGATACAAAAGTATTTTCGATGGCTGTAAACAGACCTCAAGTGAATGTAAAAGTATCCTCTATCGCTGCAAACAGGCCAAAATTTGTAGGATTAACGACAATATGGTTGAATTACATGTTTTTGCAACTAAAATTTAGTGTGAAAGCAATTTTCACGAGAGATTATTATCAAATATCATTTTTTTCTGTTATATAATGAAGCAGATGGGAGCAATGTGAATGTTGCATTTATCGACAGCCTCTA
>JAGLCW010000038.1 GCA_023146045.1 Caldisericia bacterium | reverse complement strand
ATTTGAAAAACTGTTGCTGTATCCAGGTAGCAGAATATTCTCCACCATTTGGATTTTCAAAGAAAAAATCACGGGAATGGAATCTATTACTGATAATTTCATCATAACTCCGACACAAAGAGGTCAGATCAGTAGACATAGCAACTATGCGATCCTTGTTCCGTTTGGAGTTAACAATACAGAGAGTACCATTTGTAAGATCAACATCTGTTACTCTAAGATGTCTCACTTCTTGGGGCCTGAGTCCGCAGCAGTACAGTATCCTAAAAAGAACTGGGATCACATATTCCCGCATAGGGGATAACTTATGTGGAGGAAGCATATCAGCTGCTACAAAGAATGTCTTCAATTGATCCTTTGTATAAAGGTAGGGTAAGAACTGTTCTCTTTTTCCGACAAATCCATCTGGAATGATGTATGCTTCTTTCCCAATGGTCTTCAAATATTTAGCAAAACCCCGTAAGATTCTTGTACGTAAACCCAAGGTGATTACTTTTTCATTGGGTTTTAGTGTACACCATCCTTCTGCCATTTCTTGAGTCAGGAGTACTTCTTGCGGATGATAAAGACAACAATATACATCAAAAGAATGGAGTCGTCTGGCAAAGGTGTCCTCCCGATTGCCAAGGGACATACGCAATTTTATGTATGCTTGAATATCGGACATAAATGAGCTTTGGAATGTATAGCTCATTGGTACATCTTGGATCTTACAGGAATGTCGATAAACCCAATCGCACAGATACGTAAAGAAGCGGTATCTAAGTATAAATACCTTGTCAATACTTTTTTGCTGTGGTGACCTAAAATCTGTGATATCATTTCTGGATCTGATTCAGAATTCAACAACCATGATCCCATGGTTCTCCGAAATGCATGAAATGTTTTTCCATCACGAGGAATTTTGGGTATACCAGCTTGCTTGATACATTTATTAAATACATTGGCTACACCGGATTTATCATTGAGTTTTCGGTAAGGCATCATTTTCGAAAGAAAAATATATGGTAGATCTGTTTCAGGACGACCATGAAGGATATAATCAGCTAAAGCAGCAGAAGCTTCTTGATCTAACGGCAATGACAAGCCAAATCTAGTTTTATGCTGAACAATTTGTATTGTAAGTTCCGGCCAATGTATATCAGTCAACTTCAAATTAACGATATCAATAGCCCGTAATCCAGTAACAGATGCTAACAGTAGGATGGCATAATTACGTTTGCCAGTAGCAGTAGTTCGATCTGGTTGAACAAGTATCTTTTTCAGCTCAGATGTATGAAAGAATGGTAATACCTTCTTTCGTGATGGCGGAAGTGCAAATGGAAGTAATTCTGATGGTACATTTTGATACCCTTTGTTACGCAAATAATTACATAAGAGGCGGGTGGTATAGATTACGTTTCCCATACATCCTTTGTGATCATTGTATTCAAAACGAAGGAAAGAATACATATCTTCGTGAGTTATGGCAGAAAAATCATCTTGATCTTGCCTTTGGAGATAGTAGAAAAAATCTCTTGCAATGGAGTATATAACTGGAACAGTAAGTGGCATCAGAGTTAAACTAGACTTGAACAATTCTGCTTGTTTTTCGAAAAGTGGAGTAAGAATATGTTTGTATGGAATCCGTAAAGGATATATATACCTAAATGGTAGTTCATGATAATAATCTTGTAGCATGCATAGCGTACGGTAAATGTAACGATTTAAAGAATACTTAGCAATACGACAGCTTGGAAGTTGTGTTCTTAGTTCTTGAATAGTATTTGCAGTAAAATCCTCATCGTAGTCAATAATCTTTTTTTGATTGTATATCTTTTCGATAGCCTTACAAGCTTCCTGATAATGCTGCACAGTTTCAGTAACTCGGTTGTCTCTACAAAACTGTAGAATTGCTTTAATGCCTTCAGATAATGGTCGATGTTTCATGTGAATCTCCTTTTAAAGATAAGTTTTGATACTTCTTTAAAATAAGATTCACGTTAACAATAGGCAAAATATTATTCCGATATTTTCAACAGCAATGAATGAATATATGATGGTTTCAAATAAACATCGGAATAAC
>JAGLCW010000037.1 GCA_023146045.1 Caldisericia bacterium | reverse complement strand
ACTACCCAACTCACAACATAGTAGTTGTTTGCACGAACCATATTCCCATTCAAGTCTTGAATAAGATTATTGTTCAGTTTAAATCTAACCCTAACTGGTGCCTTCTTGTCAAGATCTTCTTGTGGATATAGACCGTAATCGATATCTTCTTGAGAGATCAATTTACTTTCATATCTAAAGTCTTTATAGATTTTTGAAGTTGGATCTTCACTAATGTCCGGAGACTCTGGGTGAAGATCGTTAATACCAGCATTCAGTGATTCACCAGGGACGGCATCCATTGATGGAGTTCTGTTCCACATATCTTTCTCTGCTGGATTATCTCCACCGATTGTACCAAGCTTAGTTGTATATCTACTCTTTTCAGGAGCACCATAGGCTGCTTGAATACTTTCATCCAGTAAGTGACCATCGAAAGCAAGTCTTTCTGCATTGGCCATACCTTTTGTTTCTTGTGAGTATCCGATACCATAAACTTGAATACCGTAAGCATTCGTGAACTTTGTCCAGTTTTCAGTGACCGGCACACCAAGAAGATATCTCAACAATAGGTTAGTCTGTAAGAAGCGTTTTCCATGTGCAAAGAATGGACCATACCCAAATGCACCCTCGATATTCGCAACAGCGTGAGCAGCTTCGTGGGCTATCTCAACGATGATATCTTCAGGCTTATCTGGAGAGATCGAGTTCAGGTTGAAACTAATGACACCTTTCTTAGAAGATGATTCATTTGTAGCAAACAAAGTCAATGCTCCAAGTGGTGCAATGTGTCTTACCGAAATCTTAATAGGGTAATCCGAAACACTGATACCAAGTCTAAGCATAAACAATTCAGCAACAACGGCTTCAATGCTTGAGCTAATTGCAACTGTACCGGCCTGTAGTCTAATATTACTGACAGCAATACTTACAAGTCCTCTGAGTTTTGTTACGATTACAGGATCATATTTAAGTACCATTGATTTCGCAGTAGTATATCTTATCTGCTCAACAGGATCGTTCATAACTCCTGTTTTAATTTTGTACTGAATATGATACTGACCAGAATCATCAACTCCACCTTCATTCATTGTCTTAAAGTCAATGATTGTTTTAACAATACGTGTCTTGTGAATGATTTCAACATTCACAGAGATGTTACTATTTGGTGATGAAAGTGTATAGCCACCGGTAACATCAGTTCTGTTTAGTGGAACCAATGTATTGTCTTTAAATAACTCAACAACGATTTGATGTGGTTCTACAAGGAATGCCATTTCTGCTGTTGCAGTATAATATTGGTCTGGCTGGAACTTGTAGTCATACAGGTTTCTGGTAATGTTAAGTAGCTTGTGAATGTAAACAATTCTATGGATACCTTGACTGAACAAGAATGCCGCAGAAGTTTCACCTCTTTGAATACCTTTAACCTTTGCAGATGCATATGTGAAATACTCTTCACCAGTGTTAGAATCAAGCTCATAGTTCATGATCTCGCCATCAGGAGCAACAATTGCTATTCCGTGAAGACTTGATCTATTATTTCTATCATAGAATGACTTATAGCCTTTTGCAAGACTTGATATTGATATACGGTTTGGCTTACCACCAGTAACTCCCCATGAACCATCAGATGCTTGACCAAATGATCCAGCTTCTTTTTTAAGATATTCAGGAACATTACCTATAAGAATATTATCCTTATCATCAAGTTGAATTAATGAATTTGGTATGTTGGTTGCGTATTTTTCTACAACACCGTTCACTGTACGTTCTTCAAATTTAAACTCAAGCATTGATGCTATCTGTATAACAGAGTCATCATTTGGATAATATTCTATACTGCTATCCATTGCCTTAATGAGTGTAATTGTATTGGATACTTGAACTTTATATGGATTTTGGAAATCAGGAATATCAAATGGTCCAGAACCAACTACTCCAGAACTTTTAAAGTCTTGCGTGTTACTAAAGTTTACTTGGAAAAAATATGATCCAATACTTGCTAAGTCAGAACCAATGGCTATCTTAAATCTATTACTTGGAACACCATTGATTTTGAAGTCGTCAGCAGTAATTGTTTTGTTGTCAACCCTACCATTGAATATTTTGATCTTTTCAAATCTACCATTCACATCATTCGGTCTATACCATAGGTGTGCAGAAAAATCAGCATTTTCAGATTGAATAGCACTAGGCATTACTTCATCGATTGTAAGTGAAAGTTCAACACTTGTCTTACCGTCCATTGCAAGTTGATTTGAAACCAAGGCAAGTTTGTGAGGAGTCTTATTACCAAATTTATCAACCCTTACATTAAGTACAGGAGTTATTCCGGAATACTTTGAGTCAGGATATTGAACCATGCCAAACCACTTACCTGTAGCTTTTTTGTTTTCAGTATTTGCTTGATCAGGTTCCATTCTAAGTTCGCCATCACTAGGATATAGAGAAGGATCAAGCAGACTAACATCTATACCTGTTGTTGGAGAGAAGGTATATGACATTTGCTTACGACTAATATAACTTTTTAGGAATTCAGGAGGTAATTGAACGCCATCTGATGTCTCAACACCATATTCGTTTAATTCATGATTTGAATAATATCCAGAATGACCAGCTTTTCTGTTTTCAGGCAATCCATCTACAGTATTTGTACCGATTGCAAACTGATTCATTTCATCAAGAGGAAGCACTGGTCTTGAAACATCATGCAATAGACCATGATATTCTCTCATTTTAATATGTATAGCTTTTGCTCTACCATAGGCAGTAGGAGAAGGTGTTAATGCATTATATGACACATCATCGTGATACATCATTTTTACTTGTACATATTTTTGCCCTTGTTTATTTTTCTCAAGTACATAAACTTCAAGTGGTTCTGCAAAATCTAAGTATATATCCTGCTCACCATCAGCATTGAATGGTATTGGAGTATATGTAGGTACACCATTAACAAGTAATTTTGTATGAAAATAAGGTTCAAGCTTGTAATGAGAACCACTCAATTCATTTACAATAGGCATATCAAATGATGCTGTAATTTCTTGCCTAGCATGATCGTCTTTATAGACGGCAGCTTGACTGATGTTAAGCGTTGCACCAATCTTTGGCTTAATAAGTTTTGTATTAATATATGGTTGGTAGTGACGAATCCAGTTCATGTTTTCAAGATTAGTCAACTCAGAAGTTAAGCCTGCTCCATCAGCATTTTTTGCAACTGTGCTATATTTTGTCTCAGAAACAAGCGAATCAAATTTAGAGGCAGTTCTGATTTTACAAATACCATTTTCAACAATAGCATTCACATCAATAGGACGCATTTCAAATTTCTTTGGAACAATAACTCTGTTATCAAATCTTCGTAATGAATGTGCTTCATTGAATGTTCCATCTATAATACTTGTTGGATCATTTCTATCAACTAATGTTTTTGTTAAACAATGTAATTCATTCCAGATGATATACATTCTATCTTCTTGAGAAATACTAGAAAGATCTACTGAAACATTTATACGATTTTTTGATACATTACCTTTTTCTCCATAATCAAGAGTAAATGGCAAATCACGTTCTTTAGTTCCTGTTGTTTTTCTGATGTCAATAAATATATTATCAGACGGTATTAGTATTTTCATGTCTGCAGGTGATAGTTCATCTTTGCTTCCTGAATGCATGAAAATATGAGTATTCAAAACTCCACCTAATGATGATATTTTATCCATTGAGTTATGGTACCACCAGTGACCAATAACCAAAGTGAATGCGTTAATGTATGAACTGTGAATGTCAGCAACAATAGATCCATTTACTCTTCTGTATATTTTATATCTTCTAAGACCAGCTCTGTGTGAAGATTGATTCATTTCAACCTGAAGACTCTTTAATCCATCAATCTGTGTGATTGTTTTTTCAACAAACTCAACACCTCTTGCTGGATCCCAATATGGAGTAAGTAACACTTCTACCTTTTCAACACCAGCAAGTGAATCAAAGTTAGCTCTGAGCATTCTTGCCCACCAATGTCTATTGACATCAACATCATCAAAATCATCATCATAGTATAGGTCAAAAGTTGCACTGTCTTTATCAATAATTCCATTAGCACCGTGAGGCTTTGTTATGTATGTTTTTAAACTATTGTAGAATTCAACTTCAGCAGTAAATGTATTAGAACCAGTGATCACAATTGTATTGTTTGCATTTCCTACTACAACATTTTGGTGAAGGATTGCAGACTGTAATGCTTTGTATTCAAAGACCTGATCTCTTGATCCGTTTGTGTACTTGACTGTAATTCTCTTAACATATTTTTTGTCTTTAACATCAATAGTATAAAATACCTTACCACCGGCAGTAGAGTTAATCATTGGACAAGCCAATACATCATCATCTTCTTTTGCTTCTTCAACAACAAGTGGTTTAGTTGTATACACTTTAGATGAATCAGCAAAAACAACTTCGGCCACATAAGTTCCCTTAGTAGCAGGGATAAAAAATGGTTTAAATTGAGTTTGGAATACTTTTTGATAGTCTTCAAAGTATCCTTTATTTGCAGGAAGTGCTGCACCATCTCTTTTTATAACGATACTTACAATTGCAGAACCAACCGTGATAGGATTATCAACATTCTCCAGTATCATCTTCATCTCTGATTGACCATCTCTAAAGAATGGTTCCGTATGAATTCTAGGTTGATCATGGGATATGTCTTCGGGTCGCTGAACAATGTCTTCTGGTAATTTATCTATAGCCATTTAAGACTCCTTATGCTAAAACTAAATTGAGTTGATATCCATCTATAATAGTTGGTGTTGAAGCTGCATGATAGTTTGATCCATCAAATAAATACATTGTACTTTCATCTTTTACAAAGAACAAAGCGCCTGTATTTTCACGAGTAAGATCAGGAAGACTTGCTGCTGTTTTAACGATTGTAATTGTTGACTTGAATCCAAGTTCCCATGTATCATTTTCATTAATATAGAGTTCATATCTTCCAGATTCGTTACCGATAAGAACATAGTCACCATCTTTTTTGTCAAGAACAACAGTGTTCGCAACAGATAGAGAATCATGTACTCCACGATATTTACCTGTACTTTCAATCCTGTCAAGTCTGGTTCTATCTTCAGCGATAAGTTGAGCATTTGATAATGTAGATGCTGGTCCCTGTCTATTTCCAACTAGCCATGTAAGTGCATCAACACTTGACATTGCTGGTCCTGTATATCCTAGTGCCTTGGCATCATCATTTAATAGTTCTTCGTTTGTTTTATTTATATTGCTTACCATGTTGTGTCCTTTTATGGGAGATTGTTTATTTTTGTGATCTCAATATCACTAGCTTGTGCTATCATTTTTAATGATTCAGATGTTGCTTTATTAATTGTAGTTTGAAGTTCAAGATCAAGTCTTCTGATTTCTTGTAATGCTTCTTCGACAAGTGAAGCTACAAGATCTGCTTGAACCTTTACTTCTCTTGCTACTTTAATTATTGCATCAATTTCAATATCGCCACTCATAGCTGCAATTTTAAGTTCTTCTTGAAGTCCACCATTTGGTCCAACAGGAACAGGCATACCTCTTGGTCCTGTTACTCCTCGAATTCCTTGGATACCTTCTTCGCCTTTTTGTCCAGTTACTCCTACTATGCCTTGAAGACCTTCACTTCCCTGCTCTCCCTGTTTTCCTTCTCTTCCGGAAAATTCATTTAGTTGCCATTTTTCAGGAGTAGTATCTGGAGGACAAAATATATTAGCAGCTATAGCAGTATAGAGTTTACACTCAAAAGATACTATATCTCCGTGATGATATTGAAGCTGATCTGCCCAGGATACTCCACCAACTTCTTCTGGTGCAAAAGATCCTGCAAGTTTTATATTTGATGGGTTATCTATTACTTCTGCTGAAAAATCATCAGCAGGGGTATTACCATCATCGTACCCATCATATTGATTACATGTTATATTTTCATTTTGCATTTCTTGAATCCTTTTATTTATTATACCATATTGACAACATTAGCTTTAAGCAATTGAACCACTGACATTACCTGTCTTTGATCCATTTGCCAATTTAGATTTTCCTGAGATTGCTCTTCCTGATGTACCCCATGTTCCACCATTTGTTCCGTTTGCACCTCTGCCGCCTGTAGCACCTCTAGTACCTGTACCGCCTCGTTTACCGGGTTGTCCAGAACCACCTTTATTACCATAATGTCTGTGACCATTTGGATCTACCCAAGAGTTTGTACTTCCTGCTGATCCATTTTTACCTGCTGCTCCAGCTTTACCAATCTGACCAACTGAACCTGCTGCTCCAGATGTTGCACTCATGCTTGAAGGATATTTAAAGGATTGTCCGATACCTTTATTTCCGCCTCGTCCACCAGCACCACCAAATCCTCTGACTCCACCAGCACCACCAGCACC
>JAGLCW010000036.1 GCA_023146045.1 Caldisericia bacterium | reverse complement strand
ACACAGTTCATTGTACGCACCCATAAATACGTTTCCCTTGAAAGCACGACTCTTGGTCAGGGTATTAATTGGGAAGCAACTTTATACTTAGGTAGATTAGATGTTGTTGTTTTGGCTGGTATTGGATATTTCTATCCAAAACAAAAGCTACTTACACATTTCTCCAAGTTTGGTCTAGGTAGAAAAACAACTCTTAAATTTTGTGACTTTCTAATGGATTGTGAATTAAGTGCACATACTACTTCCGTTGAATGCATAGTCGTTAAAACTGAGGATGGGTGTCATGTTGATTGTGAGTGTTTTGGTAGTGGCGGGAGTTTGAAAAGGAGATTGTAATGTTTGATAAAAATAGACTTCAAATAGTGTCAACGTTATTAGTGGTTAGTATTATTATGATATCCACAGCCATTGTGTATGGAAGTGAAGACAAAAAACTAGGATTCTATACATTCGGAAGTAATTTTCAACGTACATCATTTGTAGAAACAAACAATGAACGCAATTCATTTGGAAAAAACAGAGTTAAAGATTTATCTATTTCACTAGAGGATTATCTTAACTTTGGTACAGATCAATGGATTATTCAAGATGTAGATTCATTGTACTTTTATATGGATTCTGCCATTGTAAAAATTAATAAAGAGACTCTTGAAATTTCCAAAAAAAAGGAAATCAACAAAGAATCTGATAGTAAAAACAAAAAAATATTTTACAGCGACCTAGCATATTCCGAAGAACTCGATGTATTAGTTAGTTGTTATTTCCAAAAGCCTGATGGTACTATTTTATTACTTAATCCTGACACACTTGAAGAAATTCAATCAGTTAACGGTTTCGGTTTTTCAACTGGTTCAAAACAAATAGGTGTGATTGTTTGGGGTGATAAAATTATATATTTAGATTATGTAGATAATTTTTATCAAGTAAAATCTTTAAAAATTGGTGGAACACCTGAAGTAATATTTTCTTCTTATTCTGAACAGATTAGCAGTGCATCCATTTACAAAGATAGCCTGTATTTAGTTACTCAAAAAACCCTGGATAAAAATTTTCAACATTCACTAAAATGTATTGACCTAAAAACCAGCGATGTCCTTTGGGAACACAAATACTCAAGAATTAACAAGCGTACGAGGAAAATGTTATACCCAGTATGTACTTCTAATGGAGTCATTCTTGAGTATTCTGAAGATAGAACGATATTTGTGGATTTCTTTGATCTAGAAACAGGTTCACTAATTTGGAATTCTCACATTACAAATACAATTTTTCCATCTACTATATGGCAAACCAAAATAATTACTGCCGACAATGAGCAAATTTGTTTAAATATAAAAGCATATGAACCATGGGACATGGAGTTTGTATCAAAAATTGTCATTATGTCACAAAAAGACGGTGCTATTCAAAGAGAATATATAATCACAAAAGATATTGAACAAATGGTTCAGGTTAATAAAAATCTTCTTCTAACTGTAAAAGATGGGAAATGGATTGCTTCATTAGATACAAACAGCGGTCAAATTAAAACAAGGCGCTACATGAAAGAAGGTTCTGTATTGTCAAACATTGTGTTAGACAAAAATAGAATGTGGTGCTTAATTTCAAAAGAAGATGGAAACATAGCTCTTCTTGAAATGAAATAAAGGGGTACTAGATTAACAACATTTCCTTTTACACTTCCAGAAATTAAAAACTGTCGGAGAAGGGCAGAGTTTCGCTGTGAACTCTGCCCTTCTCCGAGTGGTGTACTAACAAATAGCTGAACACCAATTGAGACAGGATGATGTAATGATACAAAGGATCACAGAATGAAGCAATTGAATTGTACATCAAGTACAACAAAAGTTCTGCATTTACTAGAAATTATTATAAATTTTTACACTAATTATTCTTGACATTACAAAAATATATGAGATATATGATCTGCAGTATTTATTTTAAACATGAAACATTACTACAAAATATAATTGGAGCTTGGGGTGCGTACACCAAACTGCGTAATTAATAAATATGCTACACTATATTTATTA
>JAGLCW010000035.1 GCA_023146045.1 Caldisericia bacterium | reverse complement strand
ACCTTATATCCAGTTTTTAAGTTTGTAATATACACCCTATAGTGAGAAGCGTTTTCAGATTTTTCCCATGTAAACTCAACGGGGAGTTTAATGTTTGTACTGTTGTTTTCTGGATTTCGCAGTATAGGTTTCCCAATTTTACTCACAAGAGAAACATTGATTGTTCTGTTGCTATTGCCGTCTAGGCTAATTTCTTCTGAATAAACCTCGTACCCCATTTTTTCAATGTTAATTGTATAACTATTAGGTGGAAGTTGAACAATTAATGGGGTAGTATCTATAAATTCGTTGTTGATTTTAACCAACGCTCCTGGAGGTATTGTGTTTATTTCTACGGTTGCAGGGAAACTTGCAAGAATATTTTTTGGTGGAGTTTTTGATGATGAAGATTTTTTCTGTTGAGGTGGAATTTTTGCTAGCAATAGATGTAGCGAAGTCTTATATAATTCTTTACCTGGAAGATTTTCGTTGATATAAAATGTACCTGGTTTTGAATTATAGTAACCATTTTTGGAAATATACAAAGAGTGTTCACCAGCAAGAATCCCAAAATTTTCCAAAGGAGTATCTCCTATAAAGATACCATCAACATATATTTTTGCTTCTTCTGGATCTGATTTTACAAATAGTAATCCATCAATATTGGTTTCTCTTTCTTTGATAGGTTGTAAATCAAAGGAAACAATAATGTTTTTTTTAGTTTCATTTGTTAGATTTAAATTAGATCCTGCCTTTTCGAATTCATCTTTTACAATTGTAATATTGTGCATTTCTTTACTTAAAGAAATTTTTGCAGGAGTAAGTGTTTCTTGAAGTTGCATACCATCAACATATACATAGCTCCCCTGAGGATTAGAATTCAATGTAACATTAACATAATCTTTATCTTTCATATACCCCCAGGCAAAGATACTGCCTGCTACCAATACAACTCCTAGGAATCCGCCTAACCAGTACACCATTGTGCTTCGTTTTTGTATCCCATAACTTTTATTTTTAGGAAGAGGGGTCTGACAGTTTCTAGAAATTAAATCTTGTCTCATTTCTTCTGTGTTCTGGTATCGGTTATGTGGATTAGGAAGCAATGCTTTTAAAACCATATTGGATATGTATCCAGGAATAGCAGTATTTACTTCATTAGGAGGAGTAACAGAAAAGTTTAATTCCTGTTCAACTATGTCTACTTGAGTAGTTCCCTCAAAGGGTAGTTTACCAGTCAGCATTTCATAGAAGACAATTCCTAATGAGTATAGATCAGATTGCTGGGTTACACCTTTTGGAAATCGTGTTGGAATGAGCTGTTCTGGAGAGGCATATTTCACTGTATATATTTTGGTTTCAGTGGTAAGAGTGGAATCTTCCATTCTAGAGACTCCGAAGTCCATAACTTTAATAGTTTTGGTTTTAGGATCAATCATAATGTTTTCTGGTTTGATATCTCTGTGAGCCTGAATTCCATTATCATAAGCATACTGTAGGGTTTGAAGTAACTCATTCAGAATAAAGATTGCATCTTTAACTGGAAATAGACCAAATTTCTTTAAGTACTGTCTAATATTGTATCCCTGCACATACTCCATGATTATATAGTACAAGCCTTTGTCATACTCAAATCCATGGAATGTTGGAATACTTTTATGTGTTAATGCTTTACCAATAGAGGCTTCTCGTTTAAACCGTTGTAGAATATTCTGATCCTTGTAATATTTAGGATCCAATACCTTTATGGCATACTGCATATGTGTACCAATATGTTCAGCTAAATAGACAGTAGCCATACCTCCATACCCTAGAGTACGGATAACTTTGTACTTTTTACCTAGAATAGTACCGGGTTTCATGGTAAC
>JAGLCW010000034.1 GCA_023146045.1 Caldisericia bacterium | reverse complement strand
ATGATGCGGCACTTCCCCCTTTTAATCAAGTATTGACATTGAAAGAAGCAGTGAAAGCTTATACTCTTGGTGGAGCAAAGATGCTTGGCATCGATAAAGAAGTTGGAACGATCGAAGTGGGTAAAAAAGCTGACATGATTCTTCTTGATCAAAACCTTTTTGAAATTGATGCAGAAAAAATTCCAAAAACTAAAGTTTTAGCAACTATGTTTGATGGAAAGATCGTTCATGATGTTGTCTATAAACTTGGTGACAGTGAGACAGTAGACCTTGAGCATGTAGGCGAAGGTGCTGTAGGTCCTTGTTCTAGAGATCACAAGCATTAATAGACGTACTAATTTAAAAGGATTAAAAATATGAATTTACACAATATCACATTATCATTGATTTGCTGTTGTGCTATAGCCACAACGTTGCAAGCAGAAATTGCTAAACCAGATATAAAAATATCTGTGGAGAATTGGTTAAAGCCAGAAATAAATACTTGGTCTTTTCGTAATACCACTCAGATTATTCCTTCTGCGACAGTGAGTCGAGACTTCACTCCTGTGGCAAAGTTTGAATCAAAGCCTATGGATCTTTTATCATTAAGTTTTGATGGCACAGTCGATGGAAAAGCAAAGAAATTGGCACTGTCGGAGTATCTGACAGAGACGAGAACTGACGCTATTGTCGTATTGCATAAAGGAAAAGTAGTGTATGAATCATACTATAACGGTATGGAAGCTTCACAAAGGCACATTGTAATGTCCGTGACCAAATCTTTCATAGGTACGGTTGTCACAGAACTTATTTCACAGAAAAAAGTGGATGAAAATTCGAAAATAGGCACTATAGTGTCTGCATTAAAAGGCACTCCTATCGGAGCTGTCACATTACGTCAAGTACTTGATATGACAGCAGGCATGAAATACAGTGAAGACTATGCTGATCCCACTGCAGATATCTGGTCGTACATTTCATCTATTGGCTTAAAGCCACTCCCTAAAGACAAGGTGGTACCAACAAATATTATGGATTATCTCAAAGAGATGAAAGTAGATACTCCAACAGGTGAAGTGTTTAACTATGTTACACCTATGTCTGAAGTACTTCAAGCTGTAGTAGTCGCTGTAGAGGGGAAACAGTTCAATGAAGTCTTGTCTGAAATGATCTGGTCTAAAATAGGAGCAGAACGTGATGCAGATGTACTGGTTGAATCAACTCAACAGGCATTGGCAGGTTCAGGGCTTATGTTAACTGCGCGTGACATGGCACGTTTTGGACAGATGATCCTAGATGATGGTTACTTTAACGGACAACAGATACTTGCAAAAGAAACCGTTGCAGACATTAAAACTATTGGAGATAAAAAGAAATTTGAACATTACGGTGAAGAAAATGGTATGCAAGGAATGTCCTATGGAAATCAGTTCTGGCATATGGCTAATGAAAACAAGGCTTTTTCTGCCATGGGTGTTTATGGTCAATATATCTATATAGATCCAACGGCTCAAGTGGTTATTGT
>JAGLCW010000033.1 GCA_023146045.1 Caldisericia bacterium | reverse complement strand
CTTGAGTTTTTAAAAGATCTTATTGAAGAAGCAGACACAAATGAGAAAGGAAGTTTCTATTCTGACAATAATGTTGAGAAGATAAAAACTCTTCAAGGAATAATGGATCTTGAGGGAGCAGAAGCATTAATAAAAGCAAGTTTAGCAAAGCATGCTGGTTCTTTTGCTCAGCAAATGATTCACAAAGGGTTTACATCACTTATTACTGAAAAAATGCAAACACAACTTAATCCTATTTACAATGATTACGTTCAGTTACTAGAGCAAAACATACAAGACAGGAAAGATGCATTTGAAAGAAAAGCAAATGGAGAAAAGAATATTGTAATTCCTAAAGAATTACTCATCAAACAACTTCCGGCTCAGGTTATAGTTGACATGAATGAAGTAGGAGAGGATGGTATATTTACTAATGAGACGATGGCACTAAGAGATGAGCAGAGAGAAAACCCAGGAGCGTTTTACAAGAAGTATGGTATCAACATAATGTCAAAGAAACTTGTATTGAGTGAGGATGGTTCTGTTGTTAAAGTAGAAACTCCAAATTTTCTTACTTCTCTTGTAAATATAACACATTCTATAGATAGTGCAATAAACTTTACTGCTCACAGAAGAACAATGGCTCATATTAAACGAGTTCTTAAATCAGGAAAAGAAAACGGTAAAGATATCTCAGGTTTTAGAAGAAAACAATTAGAACATGCAGATAAATGGGCATCAATGCAAGTTCACGATGCAAACTATTCAAATATTGTATATAACACCATATATGAAAAGCAATACAGACAGCTTACTAAGTATGTAAACTCTATATATGATATTAAAGGTGAACTAATAGATGGATTCAATGCTATTGGTTCTGATACACAATATGGATTGGACAATGAAATGTCTGAAGCATATTCTCCTATAGAGGATACAAATAGAGAAGAAAGACTTGAATACAAGAAAAATGAAATAGCAAAAATAAAAGATGACGGAACCAGACTTTTTGGTTTTAGTTCCAGTGTTAAACCATCTGAGGGAAAGAAGATAGGATCTGAGAATAAAATAAAAAAACATAAGCCTAAGAAAGTAGCAAAATGGATGCAACCTCTTGAGGATAGTGGATTAAATAGTCCATTAATGAATAGTGCAGGAAGAAATATTTTTAATTCTTTTAGTGATATTATGGAAGATAATGCGGCAAATCAATTCGTACAGGGACAAATTGATAGGGTTAATGAAATTCTTGACAGTGGTCAGGAATTTATTGCTCTTGATATGGAATGGACATTTAATTCTAATGGAAGAATAGATAAGAATGATGAATATCAAAACTCAAGTGCAAAAAATGAGATTCTTGAAATACATCTAAGAAGAAGCAAGAGAAATGAAGATGGAAATATAGAAACAATAGGTAAACCTATTACAATTAAATTTAATCCTAGTGATAAGACCAAGTATGACAGTTTTATAAAAAAATACAATGAAAAGACCGGTTCAAGTTATTTGGCTTCTGAATCATTTGCTTCAAGTAATAATCAAAGTGATGTTGGTTCTGAGATTGAATCTGCATTTAAGACTATACTTAATAATGAAACGGGTGTACCTATTCTTGCATTTAATGGTAATACTGCAGACTTTCAAGAACTCTCAAGCATAAGTCCTGAGATGGAATTACTTCTTGGTGAAAACCTTCCTCTTGATGCTGCTTATGGTCCAATTAGTGAATCACAGGTTGACTCATATCAAGAAGGAGACATTGATAAGATAAGACGACGCCAGGGAGACCTTAAAGAGTTTTTCCTTGCTTCTGAGTCTTCAGGTGTTGCACACAGTGCTGAGGCAGATGTTGACGTTATGCTTGATACACTTAATAAAAGTGAGCAAGATGTTAATAAAGATACTGTAACTGATCCACTAGAAAGAGCTCAGGAAATTATTGGAGAGAACAGTGAAAGTAATGCTCTTCTTTCTTTCTTTGATACTCTTCTTGATGATGTTAATATTGAATCTGTTGAAAATGGAGAATATTCCTACGATCCCGGAACACACAAGATGACAATTCCTCAGAACCACCGTGGTACTGCAGCTCAAATAGAAGGATTAACTGCAAGAGAAGCTTTTAATCATGAACTGTATCATTTTCTTACTGCTGGTTATCTTGGAACCAAGAAGGCTCAAGCATCTCTTCCATATAAGTATTTAAGAAATCTTATAAATAAACTTGATGGTACTGACTTAAAAGCATTCAGTAAGCGTGCCAAGAAACGTCTTAAATATGTTCTTGATAGTGAAATGACAGAACAAGAAAAAATAGCTGAGATATCTGCAATCATAGCCTCTGAAGATGTAGGTCAAGACATATTAGATGGTATAGATAAAACAATGAATAAAAAACCTACTACTGTACTTGGATTTGTAAATAAACTTATAAATGATGCTAAAAAGTTTGTAACTAAACAAATGAATGGAGATTCTGACTTTTCTGGCGAACAAACAGCTATAGCCGTTGCAAATATACTATCTGCTGCAAATGAAATGGATAACCAGTCCAAGAGTGAAGGTAGAGAAACATATGATTCTTCTCTTGGTGCAGCAAGCACAACAAATGAAGCAGCAAATAGAGAAGCTATAAACAAAAAAATGAGAAAAGCACTTAATTTTGCTGAGATAATTCCTGAAGAAAGTTTAGAAATACCTGCTGTTGGTTTCTTTGTAGATACACTGGAGACTGTTGGTTCTGATATCATAAATAACATTGCAGAGTCATCAAGAAGAGGACTTGTTGGAGAAACGGTAGAATCTGTAGATAATTATCTTAAACATAGTCTTCCGTTGTATGCAGAAAGTAAAAAAAGAGTTGGTGATATACTTGTTAGTTACCATAGTCTTCAGCAAACTCTTTCTTTTATAGATGAAAATAGAGTAGGATTTACTCAATTTCTTGCAGATATAACAACAATAAGTACCAAAGCAGAAGAAAAAAGAGGAACAATAGATAATAGATATATTGCAAACATGAATAGAGAAATGGAACATTTAAGTAAAAAACAAATTGCTGATTTGTATCAGAATTTCTCTCAGTCACCAGTATTCTTCTTAATGCAAAATACTTCAGACTTTAATGATCTTGTAGAAGGAACCACCACTGTTGATGAGTTGATTACTAAATATGAAAAAGTTTTAAGTAAAGAGTTAAAGAAACGTGCAGAAAGAACAGCATATATTCTTACTGGAAAAGCAACAAATATAAATGAAAAAACTAGATACAACAGTGATCTCAAGAAGATACTTCCTAGAAGAATAAAAGATAAAGGCAAAGATGTTGGCTTTAATGAAAAAGAAGCTACCCAAAGACTTACTGCATTGTATTCAATGAGAAATACCGGTACAGCAGATTCTTCTTTGCAGATTCTTAGAGAACCAGAAGCTGTTCTTCTTAGAGATCTTATAGTTGATGCTTCTGTAAAACTAAGCCAAATAAATGAAGAAATTGCAAATTCAACAGGAGCACCTGCAAGATGGAGAGAGAATCTTACTAGAGACATCTATGAAACAAACTGGGACTTAAAAGCTGTAACACAAGAAGAATTCAGAAATGATAAGTTTAAAACAAAAGAAGGTTGGCAGGTGCTTAGGCACCCAACTAAAAACAAACCAGGAATAATGTATCGTGAGCAAACAGAAGCAACATTCCAGCATGGTCCAGGAACAAGTCTTAGTTTCAATAATGCAGATGTTCTTCTTGATAAGCTTCAGTCTGAATCGTTTACTCTTAATACTGTACTTACAGGATATGGAAGCAAAGGTACAGTTAGAAGAAAGCTTATTCTTACTCCTGCAGAGAAGAATCAACTTGGTTTAATACAGAATCCTGCTGAATCATTATATCGTTCTTATTCTCGTCTTCTTGAGATACAAGATACTCAAATAGTTAGAGATGCCTTGGTTCAGAAAGGATTTACTAGAAGAATCTCAAGCAAGAAACAACTTGAAGACTTTGAGGCAGATCTTGAAAGTACAGATATAGAAAATATTATTTGGCAATTAAAGTTACCAAGGGGAATGAGGGCTTCAGATGTTTTAGGTAATCATAAGACTGGTCCATTAAAAGGAAAGCCAAAATATCCAAATATAAAAAGAAGATTTCTTCAGCCAGATAAGAAATCATCAGTCGGTGGATATAATATGGATGTTGATCTTGTTAGAGCTGACATGGAAAATGTGCTTGCAGGATATAAAGATCCTGTATTGTTTGAGAATAGTCCAGAGTTAAGAAAAATGGCTTATGTTGCCAGAGGTATGGTTAAGATGGTTAAAATTGCATGGACAGCATTGTCTCCTACAAAGATACTCAATGATTCAATTGCAAATACTGGTATTCTTACAGGATATGGAGTTTCTCTTCCAACTATATGGAAATATGGTAAAAGAGCACTCAGAAGCGGAAAAGAGTTTGAAGAACTTAGACTTCGTCAGCTTGATGCACACATGAGTAGAGATGATACTTTAGCAGAAAAGCTTAATAAAGAAATAGAAGAACATGACTATGGATTTATGTTACAGAATGGACTTCTTGCTTCTATAAACATAGAATTGTTTACAAGAGATGAATCTGTTGTAACTGGAGTACAAAAAGATATAAATGATTTATTGGACAAGGCTCTACTTAATGAGGATGGAACAGATAATGGTGTTAGAGAACTTGCGAAGACTTTCATGCAGTGGGGGTTCGGAGTAGATGATATTTTAATATTTGCAGCACAAAGTGCAGAAAATGTTGCTTTTCTTCAAAGTGCAGCAGAAAGTATAAAGAATCATGCTACTGATCTTAAGGATAAGAAAAATGCTGGTGATGTTAATGGATGGTTATCTGAATTTCTTGCAACACCTGGATCAAAGGCTGTAGGGTTTGGTTCTTTTCTCGTACAGCAGGTAGATCAGATGGGAAGATATATTCTTATTAAAGATCTTATAGATAAAGGAATGGATCCTCTTGAGGCTATGAAGATTGGACGTGAAGCATTTATTGACTACAACAGAAAAATGCCTAAGAACATGAAGTTATTATCTGATTATGCAGTTATTTTGTTTCCTTCTTTTTGGACTAGAACATTTAAAGTTATTGGTTCTATGATTGCAAGAAGACCATTGCAGATGGCTGCAGTTATTACTGCTCAAGAAGCTCTTCATATTAATTTTTCAATACTCTCATCTAATCCAGTTGATAAACTTGGATTAGGTGAACTTATTCCTGGAACTGATGGAGGAATACTTACAGAAGGAGGAGGACAATTATTTAATGTCCCCCAAATAGCAACACCATTCTGGTTCTTGAATCTGATGTTTGGTCGTTAAAACGGCCCATCTTTTTCTTTATCAGTTGTGTATGTATTTTTTCTGACTTTAAGTATAAAATACAAGAAAGTTACCATTGTCGCAACAAATAGAACCACAGCTACAAATGTAGATGCCATAAAAATGGCTAACATTAAAGTTATTGCTAAGGTTGCTATTCCCATAGACTGTAGTAATTCTTTCATTATTTACGACTTGTCTAGTTC
>JAGLCW010000032.1 GCA_023146045.1 Caldisericia bacterium | reverse complement strand
CCCTGTAAAGGATTTGCTTCTATAGATAAAGCAAGAGAATGGGTTTTTAAATTTGTTAATCTATACAATACAGAGTTTTTACATAGTGGAATTAAGTATGTTACTCCATACCAAAGACATTATGGTGAAGATATTGCTATATTAAACAACAGAAGAGAGGTTTACAGAGAGGCAAAACTGAAACACCCAGAACGTTGGTCTGGAGTAACTAGAAATTGGGACAGGATTGATCAAGTAGCATTAAATCCTGTGAATGATTTAGAGAGAAGTTTGGTGAAAGAAAAGTGACAACTATCTTGACAAATACCGATACAAGAAAATGGGAAACAATTAAAAAGCAATTATCTACTCATCATAGAACAACAGTCATCATGAACAATGATAAGAATCATATACATCACATAAGAGTATCAAGTCAACCAGAAGATGTACATAAAGACATATACCGAAAACTTAAGGTTAAAGATCCAACAGGAAGAAAACACAAAGTACTATATCGCTGACCTGTCCAGATCATTTCATTTGTTGTGACCAAATAAATTTAAGGTATTCTTATATAGCAAGGGTTTGGAGAGTTAGAGTAGGAAATCGAGGATAAGGTGGATGACACATATGTCAATAATACAATTGGACCATTTTTACTCAAAGAACTAGAAGTAATAAAAGACGATGTTATCTATACACAAGATAACGATTGTGTTTTGCCTTTTAATCAGGAATGGTTTGTGTTAGAGTATTTTACAATCAATAATGGCGTTTTAGGAATTATAGATACTAACAACATCAAAGAGTTAAATAGCTTTATCAATGAGGCTTTAGATAGAAACATTGATTATAATATGGTATTATACCTACAAATTTGTAGATACAATATTCAGCCCAGATATGTTTATTGAGGTGATACGTAAATAAATACTCGATATAAAAATATATGGAAAAGTCCAAAAGAGGTAATGCTCCAAGGTTTTTCAAAAATGTGTAAGTTTACTCATTGTTTTGTATAATTCTTGATAGAATCAATTTTGACTAAGTGAATAGGTACGTATTCAAGGAGTAAACATGAAAAAAACCGTTCTTTTACTTATTGTTTGTTGCATTTGCTTAACTTCCTGTGGACAGGATAAAGTTAATGAATCTATTCAAGTGAAAAAACCAATAGATATAAAAAAGTTTAGTCAGAAAATGAACAGTTCAATGAAAGATTACATGGACGAATACTCTGTTCCAGGTGCATCAATGTGTATGTTGGATAATGGTGAAATAGTATTACTAAAAGGCTATGGCGTAGTAAAAGAAAATGGGTCAAGAGTTAATAAGGAAACTTTGTTCCAGATTGGTACATCTACAAGAATGTTTACTTCTGCACTAGCCGCACTGATGGTAGATTTCAGGCAATTTGAATGGAATACTGTGATAAATAAACAGTTAACTTCTTTTGAACTCTCTGATCAATGGATAACAAACAGAATGACGGTTAAAGATATTTTGACAGAGCAGTCTGGATTTTACACACAAACTGGGCAGTATTTGCCAATTTTAGGGTTTAGCTCTCAAGAAATTGAAGGTAAACTTAAGAATTTTGTAATTAGTAATGGTTTTAGATCTGTGTATTCTGCTCAGAATATTCTTAGAATACCCCTTGTGAACCTAATAGAAGAAGCTATTGGAAGACCATGGCAAGATGTAATGATCGAAGAAATTTTCGAAAGATCTGAAATGAAAAATGTATCTTTTGGTACTAAAGAGTTCTATAGTAATCCAAACAGTGCATTGCCCCATTATTACTCAAATGATAGTTCGGAAAGCCAACCGTATATGGCAAATTCACACTTATTACAGATTCCTGAAACAATGAAAAGTTCATTGGGTGTATCTGCAAACATTGTGGATATGGAAAAATGGTTGGAAGTAATTCTAAATGACGGAAAAACAAAAAGTGGGCAAGAAGTTTTAACACAAAAAACTTTAAATGAAATGTTTCAACCAAAAAATAATAGAGGTAAAGGATTGTTTAGTGACAATGCTTTTTCAACTCTTGCAGGATGGGTATTTGAAGAAGTTAATTCTGAAAAAATATGCTGGTGCACTGGCTCAACGTATGGCTATCAAAGCTTTTTTATGATTTTACCAGACAGTAAGGCTGGAATAGCATTGCTAATGAATGTAAAAGATTGTCCTGCATGGGTTAATGTAGCAGGAGAATATGTAAAATATTATACAGGATGCGAAACAACTAATTACCAAGAAGATAATGCACCTGACAACGATGTTCCGATAAGGTTGTTAGCAGATGCAAAAGAACTTTTAGAATATAGTGGAGTATACAAAAATGAAACATATGGATCAATACCTATAACTGTTGAAGATGATAGAATTTGGTTAAGTTTTGGTAGCACTGGAGTAACTCAAGAAATTACTCATTACAACGGAAACGTATTCTATTACAAAAACAAACAAATAGCTTCTGAGAGAGTTTATGTTTCTTTTATTGAGAATGAAGAAGGACTAATTGAGTCATGTACTATAGATTTTATGAAAGATACTACTGACCCATTTTTTGATAAACATGGAATTTAATGATGCTTCATCAAAAGCACCACAATTAGTTTCTATATCTGTAAGAGAACTTGTAGAAACAGTATTCCTTGAAGGTGATCTCTTTACAAATAAGTCATTTGTAAAGAGTATGCAAGAAGGAATACAAATTCATAAAAAGGTTCAAACTTACCAAAAAGAGAATGATGATGAATATATAGCGGAGTATTCACTTTCGTATGATTGTGAACTCAATAATATCAGATTTCATTTAACAGGAAGAATTGATGGAGTAACAGTAAAAAATGGATCTCATTTTATTGAGGAAATAAAGAGTACAATTATTCCTCTTGATCAAATATCTGAAGAATCTTTTCCAATTCATTGGGCACAGGCAAAATGTTATGCCTATATGTATTCTGTTCAAAAAAAACTAGCAAAAGCTAATGTTTCTCTAGTTTACTATCAAAAAGAAACTGGAGAAATTAGAAGGTTCACTCAATCTTTTCTACTAGAATCACTTAATAAGTTTTTCACTGAAACTTTAGATTTGTATTCAAAGTGGGCATCAAGGGAAACACAATGGGAAATTATCCGAAATGAATCTATTGAAAAAATGAAATTTCCTTTTATGGAGTTTAGAGACGGCCAGCTTGATTTAATTGAATCTGTGCAAAATAGTACACAAAATGGAGATGTTCTTTTTGCTCAAGCACCTACTGGAGTTGGTAAAACAATGGCTGTGTTGTATGCAACTATTAGCAATATGCCTAAAACTGGAATAAAAAAAATATTCTATCTTACTGCCAGAACTGTTGCAAGAGTTGTTGCCGAAAAAGCATGCAAACTGTTAAATGAAAATGGATTGAAGCTTAGAAGCATAACTTTGACAGCTAAAGAAAAAGTTTGTTTAATGGGTACTTCTAGATGCCAAAAAGACAAATGCCCATACGCTAGAGGATATTTTAACAGAATATTTGATGCAACAGACGATATTTTGAATTCTGGACTATCATTTACAAGCGATAATATTGTGTTGTTTGCTCAGAAGTATATGCTATGTCCATTTGAATTTTCTCTTGATCTTTCTTTATGGTGTGATTGTATAATCTGTGATTACAATTATGTTTTTGACCCAAAAGTTTATTTGAAAAGATATTTTTTTGGGAATAAAGGGAGTGGAAAATACGTTTTTCTTATTGATGAAGCACACAATATGATTAAAAGAGCTCAAGAAATGTTCTCAGTAACAATTTGCGAAAGCGAAACTTATAAAGCTATAGCCACAATAAAAGACGATCAAGAAAAAATTCGCGAAGCACTTATGCTTTTGAAAACTATATTTGACAAAAATAGACAAAAAATGAGTGATGAAGATGTTCAGTTTTTTGTTCAAGAAGAAATGCCAGAAGAATCATTAATTATTGTTGAAAAAGTTGCAGATAAATTAAAAAAAGCGTTCGAGGGCGAGAAAGTTAGTGATGTTTCAGAACAAATTACAGATTTTTATTACAACTTAAGCAATTACGTGAAAATACATGATTTCTATGATTCAAATTTTAAATACCTTGTCCAGCCAGATAAATATGGAAAACTTCTATGTAAAGAATTTTGTATAGATCCATCAAAATTATTGCAACATTTTTTAAAAAGAAGTTACGCCACTGTGTTTTTTTCTGCTACTTTGTCTCCTCTGCACTACTTTGTAAGAATGTTAGGTGGGACAAGAGATTCAATACAATGTAAAACTGAATCTCCATTTCCAAGAGAGAATTTATCAGTGATGATCGAAAATGAAATATCTACGAAGTACAAAGAAAGGCACAATTCCTACGAAATTATTTCAAAGTACATTCAATCGGTCGTTAAGGCGAAAAAAGGAAATTACTTAGTATTTTTTCCTTCATATGCATACATGAACAAAGTTCACGATTACTACCAATTGATTAAGGATAAAACTTCATGCGTTTTACAAAAACCATTCATGAGAGAAAGAGAAAGAATGGACTTTTTAAAAGCATTTTCTTACCAACATGGTAGATCCTTGGTAGGTTTTGCTGTAATGGGTGGAATTTTTGGTGAAGGAATTGACTTAGTTGGAGAACAACTTTCTGGAGCAATAGTTGTTGGAGTTGGTTTGCCTGGGATTAGTTTGGAAAATATGGTTTTAAAAAATTATTTTGACGAAAATGATGAATCTGGATATGGTTACGCATTTGTCTTTCCAGGGATTAACCGTGTACTGCAAGCAGTAGGTAGAGTAATTCGAACTGAGGAAGATAAAGGAGTTGTTTTGTTGATTGACAAGCGGTTTGATCATCAAACGTACAGAAAGCTACTTCCTGAAGAGTGGGGTTATGTATCAGCAATACACAACCCAGATTTATATGAAAGTTTGTTGAAAGCTTTTTGGAAGCAATAAGGCATATTTCGAGATGCCTTATTGCTTCCAAAAATTTATCTACGGAATAATGGTTACAGATACAAAATTTGATGCCGTACTAAAGAGTTTAACGGTTTCTAATTCTCTGTTTTGAACTGTAATATATGAACAGATGTAATATACGTGGTCTCCTTCGAGTACATTGGCAAGAATAATTTCCTGATTTGGTTCTTCTGAAATATCAACAGATGCTATTTCTTTTTTCTCGTTATCTACAAACTCAAATAAAGTAAAACCTTCTGCTTTGTATGGGTATTCAAATGAAAAGGTTATAGTTGACTCATTTTGTGTGAACGCAATATTTTCTGGAGATAGAGGTGGATATGAAGGTATGATAGCTTTTATTGCATATGATTTTATAGTTCCACCGTCGCCACGAATTGCTATTTTATACCAACAAATATCACCAATTTTAACGTTTCTGTCTGTCCAAATTGATATGTCTCTATTGTCTTGTTCGTGAATTATTTCATACTTATTGTTTGAATTTTTTCTAAGAATTATAAGAGAACCTGGTTCTGTAGTGTTATCCTTCCATGAAAGCTGAACTCCATTTTCTGATTCATTTTCAACGCTAACTTGTGTTGGGACTAATGGAAATTCACATAATTTTCGAAAATTGTCAAAAATAACAGGATAAAACTCTTCAAAGTCGGTATAAAAATCTCTGTTTGATTCATACACATTTAACCAGTCACTAGTGTAGTCTATGTAGACAAATGAATCGTGAACATCGTTTAACCTTTGGATTTCCCATTCTTCTTTCCCATACTCCCAAAGAGTAAAGCTTTGCGAAACGCTTCTTACTAGATGCTCAATGATACAATTTTTCCAGTTTAGAATTCTTTGGTAGCGCATTGGTAAGGAAATGGGACTGAAAAGTTTACCGGTTGTTTCAACTCGTTTTTGATCATTGAAGATAAAAGGATTAATGTACGCATGACTGAATCTTCTTAGAAGCTGCTTATGTAATTCGTCGGGGCCAGCCCAGTATGGTTTTTTCTCACCTCTTTTTTCGTCTACATCGTATGGACCAAGAAGTGCAAAATATTTGTTATCTACGTGTGTTCCATAACCTTCTTCGTAGAATAATGCTACAAGAATTAGTTCATAGCTCTTGTTTGTAAAACCAAAATAATCTTCAAGCATTCCAATTGTATTTTTTGTTCCTAATTTTTTTTCAACTCTTTCGGCAATGGTTTGGTAAAATTCTAAATGATCTCTGTAAAAATCCATAAATTTTGTTTCTTTTGCAAAATCTCTTAGTAACTCCAAAAAATCATTTAAATTTCTTTCTCCACCACCTCTTTCAATTATTTCTCTAGTAAAAGGAGTTTGAATTTTTAACTCTGGTGGATCAGACAGGTGAAGCATAAAAGTAGATGGAATCTCTTGAGAAAAGTTGTAATTATACCACATGAAGCCAAACATTCTAACGGCTGGGTGGTTGTAAAACTTGAAGAAAGTTTCTTGGACTTCTCTAAGATAGTCAAAATCTAGATCAGTCATAGGCCAAGCACCAATCATCATTTGCAGTATCGAAATCATCTCTATTCTTGGATCTGAAGATACCACAACCTGTTTTTTTGTAGAATATGGGCTACTTGGCGTAAAGTCAGTTGATTTTGCATATGAGCTAGAAGTGAATACTGGGCATAAAATATAAAATACCAGCAAAATAGAAATACATTTTAATACAAATTTTTTACTCATTTCATCCTCGCTTAATATTCAGAAAGTTTTGCTAATAAAAGTTCAATTTTTTCAATAATTTTTTCTTCTAGCTGTTCAGGGTTATTTTCTGCTGTTTGGAAAACATCTACCCATCTATCTTTTTCATAAAAGTTACCTTCAACAGAAATACTACCACAAAGATCTTCTTCCATAACAAAAAATTCTTGTTTTAGTGATAAGTTTTCAATGTAATTTGTAGCAATACCACGATATATAATAGTTCCTTTGTCTGCATAATTACTATATTTAGTGTCTAGAAGTTTTTTCAAAGTGTACTGTAAAAGGGTACATGTGTCACATTTATCGGCATGATAAAACTGAATAATTTCTATATGTTTCTCTGGAGGATTATCTACGGACCAGTTTTCAGGATAATAATGTTCGGTTTGTATCGACAAGTCCACAGTTTTTTCTTTTTTATCAGCACAACTAACAAGTGACGAAAAAAATATACATAAAACAACAAAATAACAAATAAACATTGTACGCTTCATTAATGCCTCCGCTAAAGTAATTATACCATATCTAAAAAACAAATATTACATACTCTTACTTTTATTGAATTTTACGTCTTCCTAAATACAATTTATTTAGAATTTAAAGATGTGGGGGCTACAAATATGAACGTTGGGATTAATGGATTTGGAAGAGTCGGTAAGCAGATTTTAAAAGTAATTTTAAACAATTATCCTGAAATTAACGTTGTGCAGATTAATGATCTTGCAGATTTAAAGGTTTTGTCATTTTTATTTAAACATGACTCAGTTTATGGCAATTACAAAGAAGAAGTAACGTTTAGTGAAAACTTCTTAAAAATTGGTGATAAACAGATTAAAGTAACAAATGAAAGAGATTTAGACAAACTAGAATGGGATCCTTCAATTGACGTTGTT
>JAGLCW010000031.1 GCA_023146045.1 Caldisericia bacterium | reverse complement strand
TTGCGTCTAGTTCACACAGTTGTTGTGGCTGGGATTGATTTCATGATTAACCCAACCAATTGGATAAATGATAATTGCTGGAACGCCATGGCGCAATAACCATGAATTAATCTGACCTTGGCAGATCTATTTGAGTTGCCCGGTTTGCCCCTTTTGCCCGGTGTTTCAATTCGGACTGGTAACCTTCGAAGGAGTTGTATTGCCGGAATATCGACCGATTGCTAGCGACAATTACATTTTTCCTATTTCGAGTGATTTGCGTTCCTTGTGCAGGAATATGCATTTCAAGGTGGTCGCAAATTGCGACAACCTCTAGTGGTGGCTTTGCTTCAAACAGACAGACATTGGAATCTTGACAATGTGTAGCCAGTTGGCTACAATACTAAGATGATAGAAATACGCAAAACCGAGAGCTTTGCAAAATGGATTGATGGCCTTCGGGACATTCGTGCTAGAGCCCGTGTATTGGCACGCATACAACGGTTGGCATGCGGGAACTTTGGTGATGCTAAACCCGTTGGCGAGGGAGTATCGGAATTACGGATTGATTATGGACCTGGATATCGGGTCTACTACAAAAGGCAAGGGAAACAATTGGTTGTTCTACTTGCAGGTGGAGACAAAAGAACCCAGAAGTGTGATATAGAAAAGGCATTGCGCCTCGCACGCGAACTGTTGGAGAAAATACATGGCTAAAACAAAAACTACTCGTTTCGATGTGGCTGAGCACCTCCGGACTCCTGCTGATATGGCTGCCTATCTTGACGCCTGTATAGAAGAGTCCGATGGGGATGCATCTTTTGTTGCTAAAGCACTTGGAGATATTGCCAAGGCAAAAGGAATGGCCCAGGTTGCTCGTGATGCAGGTCTTTCCCGGGAAAGTCTGTACAAAGCTTTATCAGGTGATCGCACTCCAGGATTTGATACTATTCTCAAGGTCGTGCATGCGCTTGGTCTTGAACTACATGCAGCACCAATAGCAAACTGAAAAAGAACCAGTAGCCGTCATTCTTGCCAGTAACAGAGAGCTCTTTCTGGTGCCCAATTGCATCTGT
>JAGLCW010000030.1 GCA_023146045.1 Caldisericia bacterium | reverse complement strand
TCTGCATCTAATACTTTTATAGAAAGATTTGGAAATCTTTGTTCGTATAAATCAATGCAGTCACTGTCTGCTTCTAATATCAACTCTTCTGGTGCAATATCGTAGTTAAACAATGAGAAACAATCATATGAGTTATTTAATTGATCTGGCATTGTTGGTTTAGGTGCAACAGTAGGAATAGGTACAACAGACTTTTCAGGATTTGCGTCTAAATCAATTTTTGTCCATGGATGTTTTGACCAATATGGATCATACATGAAACCTGAAGCTCTATCTAGAGAATCAATGTCAACTTCAGTACCTTGCTGCATAACACCAATTTCCGTCATTCTAATATGCCCTGGAGCAACATATGTTTCTGCTGGAATGTTTGGTACTAAATAAATTCTGTTTTCAAAAGTCACAGATATATTATTTACTATTCTGTTTCCTGTTTTTAAGAATCCAGGACTATATCCATAAGCATAGTAATTATCTGCGCCATTATCAAAACTTAATCCATACCACCATGGATATGGGTATGTGTAATTATAGTACATCGGAATTACGTATGTTCCTGCTTCCCAATCCCAACTTCCATGCTGTAAATGATACCAGCTCCCATAAGGATAAGGATTCTTTTTCCATTTGTTAGGTATCAAACGTACATCACCAGTATTTGAACACTGTGTACTACCCTGATTTATTGGATTTGTATTTAGGTTTGCATAAATGCCAGTACCCCAATCATTATTCCAATAGAGAATATCAAACTGATACTCATCAAAGCCGTCTCCAATGTCAGGATCGCCTTCTCTTACTACTGACCCAGGTTTTAACACTTGATCTATGACTGTTCCAGTCATTATATAAGCTTCTGAAACACGAATGTCACCTACTTCAACCATTGAATTTCCAGGGTTACCTAAATGTGCATACACATTTGTGTGGAAATTAGCTGAATCGTTGTACTGTTCTGTTGGCAGTGGATCGTGTATTCCTAGTGGTACATTTTGCTTCATGTACATGTCTCCAACGTCTAGGTCTCCATCGCGCACAACTGTACCTGACAAATATGAGTCTACTGCAGTTAGTCTTACGTCAAATCTCGTCATTGTTTGAGAGAAATCTCTGTCCCAATAAACATACTTGCCGTTGTTTACGGCAACTGGAGCATCTTGTGGAAATAGTGGGGTCACTACCATTCGATAGTTTTGGTACACTTCCCATTCTCTATCTGCCACGACAGTTCCTTGACCGTAAGATCCAAAAGCAACTAATCGTATATCTCCAATGTCAGCAATACCATTTTCGTTAACATCTGCGTATACAATTTGTTTATACGGTGTATAAAGTGCTCCGCCAATAGGGCAATCAGCTGGATCAAACATTTTTTCTTCAATGGTGCTTTCACTATCAGTCTCTTGTACAGCGTCTTTGTCTGCTGCTTTTACAACTGAACCTTGTCCATAGGTCGCACCACCGTATGTTACTTCTGTTAACCTTATGTCTCCGGCAGATGTTCCAGTGTCTTGATCCATATCACAATATACATCACTATGCGCAACACCAACGGGAACATCGTAAACATCGTAGTATACTTTCCCATTTGGCGTCATTGGCACAGGATCGGTTGGTCCACCATTTTTATTTAAAAAGGCAGTAATAGTTAGATGATCTCTTGTTCCATCTTCTTTACAAGTACCACGGTAAGGTGTGTACTCGAAAGTTACTTCATTATTGTCATTGTCTAGTTCTCTATAATCCACATAAAAGTCATATGGGTTATGAGGTTTAATCTCTCCAGGCGGTTGGTAATAAGTCCAACGCACTGAAGGGGCGTTATTTAAGTCTTTATTTCTATGGTGTGGATACCTTGTTGCATATACGGCATAACCACGCTTGAAATAAATACCAATATTTGGAGTATACCTCCAATGATATGAATTTCTATTTGACCACACTTTATTCCCTGATCCATAGTTATATTGAATTGTGCCGTTTTCGTAAAGTACCATTTGTACACGGTACGGTGCATATTCTATTGCAGTATAACCATAATATCCAGTATTTACATAATCATAAGAATGATTTACAACCCATGTAAGAACAACTCTTCTTGGCGTAACTGAATCATCAACATACCCCCAAATACCATTCGTAAGTGGTTGTTCTGCAACATCATATATGCCAATGTAATCATTGTACCCTGAAGGGTAGTAATTATAGCTGTAGTAGCTATTAGATTCTCCACGTCTACTAGTTCCTCCACCATCTTTCGTTCTAAAACGTGGTGGGCATATTGTCTGTAGATAATAATGCTCACTGTATGCGTGGAGTATAGGAGTTGACAAATTTGAGTAATTTGGATATTGGAAATAGTATTTTGAGTAATATGGGCTTAAATATCTATCTACTTGCCACCATGCAACATTTGAAGTTCCGTATCCGTAATTATTTAAGGCAACAGCAGGGTTAACATAAACCCAAAATCTATTATATTTCTTTGTTGATGATCCATTATTTAAAGGAAACTCAAAAGGTCCACCAGCATCTGTTGGTATATCCCATGAATAAGGACCACGTTTATATCCAGAAAGTGGAGTTCTATGGGTTGAACTATACCTGTGTCTTAAATATACAGCTGGATCAGACCATTTTGTACCATTATTTGGTCCAAGCCAATAATAATAAGACGTAGAATATGGTGATCGATTAATGTTGTAACCTTCACCAAGCCTATAATCCTGCATTGGATCGGCTTGTGGCAATTCTATATCGTTTTGTTCCATAAACATAGGAGTAAAATCTTCTCCAAACTCTTTTTTGATGTTTGGGTACTGGTTTTTAAAGTAATTCTTTAGGTATTCCTCTTCAGATTCTTCTTCAAGGCCTGGCCACATTGGTAGCCATTGGTGTGCCTCTACAGATTCTATATAGGATGCAGGTGGTGAAGGTACTCCACCAAAACCATCTACATCAGGTTCTTTTATTGTAAGATAGACTTTTTCTCCATCTTCTAGTTCATTGTTCAGTTTTGCTCTTATTGTTGTAGTTTGCTCTACTTTAAAATCTTTGTCGACTTCTATCGTTAAATCTAAAGTTCCTGGCATAACAATCATATCTATGCATTTTGGATCACCTGATCCGCCAGTACTTATCATTTTTGTTGGTAAATTAAATGCCCAATAATCTGCATCTGCAACATATGAATTACACTTATATGTTTTACCTGCAAATGATTGCTCAGTAAATCTTTTGTCACCAGCATTAACCATTTCATTGTCACTGAAATATATTGGTTCGCCATTGTCATATTCATCGGTGTGTTCGAATGTACCATCATTAAAATATTTAATTGAGGTTGGTACTTTATCAAGCATAAGCCCAATATCTAAATCACCATTTGTTACATGAGTATTAGCTTCATACTCTACAATTTGTCCATCGTCAGAAGTGACAGTAACTGATGAGTACCTGTAATCTCCCTCTTCAATGATGTTTAGTAATGGAGGATTTTCTGGATCGATTAAATAAGCTTTTCTGTACAAAGTTTCTCCGCATCCAAATATTCCAACATCATTTGGTGGGATTCCTTCTCTTTTTCCAACATTATGGTAGTAAACATCGTTTTCAAATGGAGTAAGTAGACGACCATGATCAAATGAATAGTTTCCATCAATTGCACCAAAAAACATTTCACCTGTTCGTCCTTGCACATAATCATCAGAAAGATTTTGTGCCACACATCCGTCACTTGGAAGTTCTGCGCCTAAATTGTTGTCAAACCCGTTGTCGGCGAATATTTCAACACCAGCATATTCACGATATTTAAATGATATATTGTTAAATGTTGTTGCTGGCACCAAACACTGCCTACCATCTGGGTCTAGCACGGTTGCTTTCTGTATTCTTTGTGATTGAGGTCTTACGTCATTTCCTGGAGAAAATAATCTTGCAGATGCGATTGAAGGATTCATTCCTACCCATGCATCTGTTTCTACGGATATATCGTAATTATTTGTTCCATCGCAATTCGCTTCTAACACAGGCATAAATAATACTAGGTCAGCAAAATACATTCCGCCATTAATTAAACCTTTGTCATCTCGATAACCATTTACATTTGTTAATCGCCAATCTTCTTCTTGCACTGACGCAAGCGGGTTACCATTTACCTTAAGATATATGAATTGACTTCTGCTATATCCCATTCCAGCAACACTAAATGTGTGCCACTCTTCTCCATTTTCAATAACTGGATTACCGTTATCTCTGAATGGAATAATCTTTGTTCCAATATCTTTGTCACCTGGTTTTACAGTTGAATCTGGTGGATATGTGAAAACAGCACCATTAACTGCTAGTGATACAGAAGTTACACGCATATCGTCTATGTGCACGGTATTCCTAAGCTCAAGCTCAGTTATAGGGTCTTCTGTTCTTGCTGCTAGGACGTATATTGCTTCTCCAACAGAATAATAAGCATCACTTCTTATGTTATCTGTATGCCATTCTTCTCCATCGTCAGCTATATCATCACCATTGGTAATAAAGGGTTCTAGCGGTAGATCAATATCCCAATCGCCTGTTTCTACAAGTCCTGATGAATTTTTCCCACTCGCTAATGGTAATCCATAGGCAGAAAAATCTACCATATCTACCCAACCAATTCTCCAACCTTTTTCTGTAACAAGTCTGTCATAGAAATATATATCACTTTTATATTCTGGATCTTTTGGATTCATGATGTAAGGACCCTGAGTGTTTGAAACAGGATCAATTTGTGCCTTTGGATTATTCTCACACCTTCCAGCAACATATGCTGGATGATATGGATCAGAATAAATGTCGTAGTTCGCATCATGGAAATTTCCATCTGGATCAAGCCACATGTATCCATTAGTGTCTACAACGCCGTACCATTTATTCTTTGGTTGCGACTCTCCGCCCTCTGATTTAATGTGCAAATAAATCTCAAACCAATAGACTGGTGTTCCAGGCATAGCTACCTCGGTTCTTCCCCAAGAAGAACTTCGTTCGTATTCCCACGGAAAAAACCTACCATTAGGAATTGCTACGTCCGGATTTCCTGGATCCGGATCAATTGGTTCACCGTCGGCTTCATAACCAGCTCTATGTAAAGCTTTAGCTATGATAGTATGGAAATCATTTTTATTATCTTGATCTCCAAATACAACGGTGGGAAAGCCTGCATTAAAAGGAATAATGCTCAGCAATAAAACGAGAGAAATTAAAATACTAAAAAACTTTCTCATCATACCCACTCCTTCATCCGATCGCTAGCACTAAACCAGCTTGACAACACAAAAAGAGCCATCAGATTCGTTACGGTATACTTTAAAATCGTTATTTTCTTTACAATAAACCTTGTTAACTATGTCAGAATAAGTGTTTCCGAATACTGCAATATCACCATTTACTTCGATATTCAATACAATATTCTCAACATTTCCATCTAAATCGTAAACAACAACGTCAACACTATTTTTACCATATTCAAATGGAATATTCAATAACCATTCTTCATTTGAAATTTCTGCAGGCAAACCACCAACATACATTCCATCGACATTTCTTAGGGAACCTGTTATATACAGGCTCCCTTTTTTTATAATCACATTATCAATATTTACACTAAATTTATTTGTATCTAATATTGAATAAACAGTTTCATTCGAACTGACAAATATTTCATTCTTGCCTGAAACCATTCCAGCTTTTTCAGCATGAATTTCAATTAGACCTTCTCTTGTTGGCGTAAATGTTACATCACAAATTCCATTCTGATCAGATTTTGTTCTCTCACTAATCCCAGCTCCAGTTAATCTTACAGATGCTCCTTGGATTGGTTTTCCTGATCCAGCATCAGTTGTTAATATCTGAATCTGAACTTCCTGATTAACCTTTAAAGATGTCATAGCTAGGACTTTGACTCCAAGACCATTTGCAACATCAAATCTACCATATTCGTTAATACCAACATCGTGCATTTCATACTCGCCATATCCACCATTTGGTAGAATATATCTAATATAACCAAGCGATTGACCGGCGCCTGCTGGAGTACAAGAAATTACAGTTTCAGGAACACCTTCGTCGCTTCCGTAGCTCATTTTTCCTTTAATTTCTCTTTCATCTCCAATGCTATCGACAGCTCCATAACCAGAGAGTACTATCGATCCGCCTTCTTTTATAGGTAGATCTCTTGAATCAGCCTGTATTGCTTGGACGATGAAATTATTCTCTACACCAAATACTAGGTCATAGTATGCTGGGGATAATAGTTCCTTTCCAAGAGGTTCACGCGTCTCTGCATTTAAGAAAATGAACTCAGGACCTTTGATCATTGAGAAAGTATCAGGATGTGAATCCCAATCTATACGGAACATCGCGTTTCTATCGTAAGAGTGACTATTTCTAAATCTCATTCCACCCCATCTAAATCTTCTGTATACATCGTTTGGTCCGTAATTATCAAAATGTGGATATCCAGCAACATCAGCCCAAGAAGGATTAGATGTCAATCTGTTCTTTCCGACAAAGGCACCAAAGTAACTTTCTGAAAGACCCATATCGTTGGCATAATATAAGAAAGAAGCTTTACCTTCTTGGTCTAAACTAATTGAATCGTTAAATGTTAGTACACCATCATCATCTATATCAGGGAAACAATATCCACCATAGTACATACTATTGTAAATATTTCCCAAACCCCAACCAGAAAATTGTAAATTCTCAGGTGGAATATCGTAAAGTGGTACCGTACTAAATCTACCCTCACTGTCTAATACAGAACCTGTATTGTACAGGAATGCATTAGAAGGTAAATCTTCTAACGACGGTGACCTAAATCCAGCAACATTCATTCTTTCACGGTTCAATATGTCAATTTTACCATTTTGGTTCTTGTCTATACCAAGTAAGTTGTAATACCTTGGCATGTTTGCAAACCTATATCTAAAGTTTCTTAAGAACGTATTTGTTATAGTAACCCTTGCATCATCTGTGCCTTCGCAAACATTTGCTCCATCAGTACCTTTTAATACTTCACCTTGCGCGTCAAAGACTTGTAAAGAAACTTTATATATTCTTTTGTCCATTGATGTCATTGTAAAGTCTGGGCTACCAGGAACAAAGTATTCTGTTTCTGTTGTATCTTCTATGTTTGAAAAACTATATACGATAGAAGGTAATTTTACATTAACGACAGTTTCGCCGTAATGTCGCCTGTCTGGAGTAAACACATAAACAGGGAAAGAGCCAGAATCATTTGCACAGAAATTGTAAAACTTATATGTTCCTGTGTCTGCTCTTGAGAAATCTATATCGATAGGATCAAACGGTGTCATTGATGATAAATATATCGACTCGTTGTCGTATACTGTTCCATCATTATTGTGTAAATCAGTTCTTAGCCAATAGTATCTCGGTATTGATGCCTCTTGACCAAAGAATCGCTTGTTATCTGGATGTGGATCTTGGAACAACACGTTCCTGATATTCCTGTCAAGAATTTTGGTTTGATTTTTACTATCTGGAACACCTATAGATAGATCTAGTGGTTCTCCTACTTCGTCAAGAACAGTAAATGTTAATGGTTTGTCTGGATTCACTAGTTCTGGAGTTACACCAGATGTAATAGGATCTGGACCAAATGATATTACTAAATCGTTATGCGGTACAGGTTCAATTCTTGCCATCCCAGATAAATAAACTTCGTGCGAATATTCATTTGGTGAGAATGGCTTCCACAGAGGTGTAAATGCTCTATCAGTGTTGTCGTCACCGTACTTATATGCATTTATATAAATTGGTATGATTTCATACTCACTTATTATATGGTCTGGTTTTTTATCAAATTCACCAGAAGCATCAGGTATACCACCAAAATCATACCCTATAGTTTCTATCTGGGCACCATTCTGTTTAGTCAACGATAGTGCATAAAGACCATCTTCACGGTGGAATGTGCGACCATCAATTATACCTGTTGTCCATGTATTTGTGGACATGTCATAAGTTCCCATTATTTCTGTTTCGTAGTCTTCAAAAGATATTTTTCCGTCAAGGTTTAAATCCATCTTATCTGGGAATTGTACACCTTTGTTAAACCAGTTTGATGAACGTGGAGGATTAGCTAGTTGCCCATCTCCCATTCCATAAATTTCTTTTGTATACTTATCAATAACTCCGCGGTCTTGCCAAGCAACTAAAAGAGCGTTGTTACAATATTCTGTATCCTGCTCTGGAATGCTAGCTTCTGTTAATGTTAATTCAATCTCATGATCTTCTTCAATTTCAAGTTCAACTGGAGAATCTTCAATCGAAATACCATGTACTGGGATACTATTCATTGGCGGATCTTGACAGCAATCTTTGAAACTTACTTCAATGCCATTTCCAAGAGTTACGGTAATATTAATCTCACCATTTCCGATAGGTATTAATTCGTCGATCAGAAATACTGGGTTGTAGAACCAATGAGCAGCATTTCTATACGGATTAGCACAAGTATATTGTGTTGGCCATCCATATCTACCAGCTCCCCAATATAACCACTCTTGGTTTGTCTTTAACCAAGGGTTCATTTCATTGTCTGGTATAACAATTGAATCAAACAATGCACCAGGATTTGTTACTCTGGCAAAATCATGATTGCCGGTTGGTACAGCAAATCCTGTATACGAATCATTTCTTGTTCCAAATGCTCCGCCTAACATTTCGTATTTAAAGTAATTACCATAGTCGATAACCAGCTTTTGGCTGAAATCATAGTCTATTGGAACATTTTTGTATTGTTTGTATTCGTATCGTTGGTTTAGCCTAAATACATACTGATCACTTTGTCCTGCTGCTCCACGCATATTGTCTTCCATAACAGTTTTTGGGAAGGCAAATGGTCCTTCGATAACCATTCTAATAATCCTTTGTTCTGCGGGATAAGCAAAAAATGAAACATGGTCATATGGATTTGTTGTTTTTAAGTAAAAAGCTAATCCATAATCAGTTAAAGGCATGAATTCTGTTCCTAGTTTGGAATATTTGTCTTTCCAGATTGCTGGATAAGCGTTCCAATTGCTACCATATGAGTTATCTCTAGGTAAAATATCTGCTTCTACTCTTCCGGTATTTGATTGACCACCAGGATAAGATCTAAGATCTCTATTCAAATTTTCTAGAATTGGATTGTATCTTGCTGCAATTTGAGGTGATGGTGGTGGTAATGGGGATATTGCTGCATCTCCAAGTGTATAGGAAACTTTTGAACTCTGTAGCGCGTGATCTAATACAGTTAAATCTGTAACATTCATGTTTGGGTTTGGTCTGGACAGCTTAACTTGAACTGTTCCAGAGTAATCAATTCCCATTCCTGTGTCCATCATGAAATAAGGTGGATGCTCGTATACAGAATTGTAATCAAATATACAAGTATTCAAATAAACTCTTATGTTTACAGGTGTTGAAGGATCCTGTGGCCAAGTTGCGATAATACATTGTCCTCCGTCGTCATATAAATCTTGTATTCTTACAGGTTTTTTGTTTGGCTGAATTAAAACTGGTACGCCCCAAGTAGATAATGACCCCCATGTTTGCGGTGGATTATAACATCCGTTACTTGGATAAACCCAATGCGAGTCTACGTTCCCGCCATTGAAAATACCATAAGCATCATTTATTGACCATTCTCCCATTTTTGGGAAGTTTGGATTATCAATTCCAGGTAGTGAACAAATTGTATCACCAATTGAACAATCTCTATCTATGAGACCTAATGTTGGTCTTGAATTTGGCATTGGGAAAGGAGTGTGATGGTTTTGGCAAGGTGGACCTACACATCCTTGATCACTTCTTTGATACATTGGTTGATGTTGTATGCTATACAGGACGTCACATGCGTCCAGTGCTCCAACTACCTGTCCAATGTTGATTGGTTCATACCATCTCCAATAGTCATAGCTTCCATCAGCTCTCACCTGAACGATATATTTCTGTCCAGCACTACCAATTGTAGTGAACATTCCAAGTATTCCCCCACCCTCTACGTTGTAGTTTCCTACAATAGGATTTGGAACTACTTGAAATCCTGAAGGAACTGGTGCTTCTATTGCAAGATCAAACCATATTCGGTGAGTTGCATAATCTATTCTAACAATTCTTCTATATTGTGGCTTTCCTGGAGAAGTTGAAGGAGGAATGTAAACCATATCCCCTACTTCAAATAAATTCTCCATACCTGCAGAAAGAGTTAAATAGAATGCACCAAAAGGAGCTGTAGGTATTCTTGGCTGCCAATTTGTTGTTAGTGCAAAGTCTAACGTTGTTGCTATTCCTCCGGAACTAACATCTATTGTCTTTCTAAACGAAGACATTGCCATTCCCTGAGGATCATTCACATCATCTTTATCGTTGTGTGCGAACAAATTCAACTTTAACATCGGTTGTCTTTCATCTAAAGGATTAATGCAGTCTTTATTTGGTATTATTTCAATATCAGCAGGTGCAATTTGTAATCTTTCTAGACCAAAACAATCGTATACATC
>JAGLCW010000003.1 GCA_023146045.1 Caldisericia bacterium | reverse complement strand
TGCAGCTTATTCGAAGCGTTATACACATGAAAAATCAATACGAATTGTGAGACTCGACAAAAGTGATTGACAACTCAAAGGCCGTATACTATAGTTAGCATTATGAAAGAAAAACAGTTTACACTATTTGACGAAATCAGTGATTTGCCCAAAGAAGAAATCAGCAACACAAAAATTACTGGTTACACGATTTATAACGCTGAGCAAAAAAGAAGAACAAAGAGAAATGATTTGCCAGAGTTCTATCCCGATTTACCTGATGAAAAATACTCCATAATTTATGCTGATCCCCCTTGGGATTATGGCGGTAAGATGCAATTCGATAAGAGTAGTAAAGGTGCTGCAAAAATCGACATCAACAAAAACATATTTATAAGTTCCGCTAATTTTAAGTACCCTACGGTTAAAACCAAGAACTTAAAGAAGATTCCTATCCATGAAATAGCCGAAGACGACTGCTTGTTGTTTATGTGGGTAACAAACCCGCACCTCGCTCAGGGCATAGAATTAGGTCGATCATGGGGTTTTGAATATAGAACTGTTGCATTTATTTGGGACAAAATGGTTCATAATCCAGGCCAATACACTATGTCATATTGCGAGTTGTGTTTGGTTTTTAAGAGAGGGAAAATTCCCCGTCCAAGGGGTGCACGAAATGTGAAACAGTTAGTTAGGGTACCCCGTGGCAAACATAGTGAGAAACCAAACCAAGTTATACAGGGAATAGAGAGAATGTTTCCCTCACAGAAGAAAATTGAGTTATTCGCCCGTAATAAGCCTGAAAATTGGGATGTTTGGGGTCTTGATGTGAGAGAGGTCTACGAGTAATTACGTCAATAATGGCGCAATGTATTTATCGAAATGTTCTAGTAACTTTTCTGGATTTTTTGAATCACGCCAGAAGAAATAGTGCGCAATATTCTTACCATACCAACAAGTGACTTCTCTTACCCTGCAAGGATCTCTTGTAATATCACCTTGAAATACAGTCCAAAATGGCAGTACGTCCTTCCCCAAGTTACCTGTCTCTCTAAGAATTTTTAGTAATCCAGGTGTGAAAAACTTACATGATCTTTCATGCGCATTGCCTCTGCCATCTGAACGTTTCCCTCCTTCAACCCAACCATCCTGTCTTTTAACTTCAATGTATATTGTTTTTAAGGTTTTTGTGTTTTCTATAGCATAATCAGGCCAAACTCCATGCCTGGTAATTGGTTTTGGAGGTGTGTAAATTTCTGCTTGCTCACTCTTGCTTAACTCAATATTAACATAAATATTCTTGAAATCCTTTGGCTTGTCCTTAATTACATATTCAGTGTCCTGGAAAACATCCATGAATGTTTGATAAAAATCTTTTTCAGCTTCTACGGCATTTTTGCCCCCATAATCCTGCCACTTTTGCCTTAATCTATTTGCGCTACTTCCCATGATCAAACTCCATTAACGTATGTAAATCCATGTCAAGAGCACATGCAATCTTCATAATATTTGTGAGAGTAATGTTTTTCTCTCCACGCTCTATCATTCCTATATAAGTGCGATGTAAATGTGCTATGGCAGCCAACTCTTCTTGAGATAACCCCAATTCTTTTCTACATAACCGAACTCTTTTACCAAACTGTCTTAGTAAAGCATCATTCATTATAGTACTCCATAGAATTAGCATAACTATAGTATGCAGAAAATACTACATACTATAGTTAGCACTATCGCTTTATCTGATTGATATTGCTGCTTCAGGAAATGATGCCTTAAGGCATTGGGGTTCATTCATCAAATAACATACGGACTCAGATCAGACCAATAGCAGGAATGGTATCAAATATATATAGCGATATATGCTAATAAATATATGTATAACAATCAAATGCAGTAGAACAGTGTGCTGCGTTCTCAATAAACAGGATTGCACTGTCTACTGATTTGAAGCGTTGAAATACGCATAAGCCC
>JAGLCW010000029.1 GCA_023146045.1 Caldisericia bacterium | reverse complement strand
AATGGATTTATTGATATGAAACACTTTGTTTATAACGTAACAACTTTACTTATTTTTTGTATTTCAACACATCTGAGCCATACTCGAGTCGCTATTGCAGACACGCTGCCCACTTCTCAAGAGGCAGAATTGGTTCGTAACGTCCCTAACGAAAAAGTAGAGCCTACGTATGGACCTTCCTCTTATGCTGCACCTAAGATTTGTTCTTCGATTGAAAAAGATTTTACTAGAGCGAGTGTTGACGCTGTCGATGTGGAGCTTGATGGTTCACCATCATGGATCAAGGGCGTTGAGTGGTTCACTTGGAAACTCTTGGTAGCGTTCGACAACAGGTCCATTGGTGCATATGATATCAGGATTGCTGATCAGCTAATTGATGGGAAAAATGTTCTGAATATTGAAGGATTCCTTGGGGGACGCTCCGGCGCATATGCCATTTATCTTGTTGATCCGCTTAATGTTGACAATGCCGTAATAAGCATTAAGAAATCTAGGTCATTCGATCTCAATGCCTCTTATGCCACAAAAATCCACCCTAATATATACTATAAGTCAAATGGATGGGCATGGAGATTTAGAAATATTTTCACATATGAGGGCAGGGCTTACATCCTTGGTGGTGGTGACTGGAATGCAAAAGAATTTTCAGTAGTTAAGATTGGTATTCCTGTGCAAAACATGTGCGAATTTTCTGATGCGGTCATTATAGATGCTAAATACCCATTCTTAGAGCTTTTGGGTGATTCACTTAACCGTGTTTCTGGGTGTGGACACGCTACTGCGTGCATTGGTTCTGGTGGAGATGACTTCTGCAAGTATGACACTGGGCAATATGTAGAAAACCTCCTGTCGCAGAAACAAAAGCCACACCTCATATCCAAAAGCGTGCAGATAAAGTACGAAAAATTATTTGAAAAATACGCTCTAACGGACTACGAGAACTCGGATATCTGGACCAAGCGTTTTATCAGTTCCGTGCGACAGATGATTCCTCTGGCAAAACTAGACCTGATTGATTTGTTTCAGAAATATTATGGGTTGTCTATTGAGGATGCAAATTTTATTGCAAATTACCATGTTTACCAATTAATTAAGCTGAGCTTTGGTGGAGCGCCTAGCCCATATGATTTCGATCAGGAGACTCCAAGTGAAGAAGATAAAGGGGGAGTTAATCAGTTTTCTTCAGCGACAGAGAATGTTGGAGTGAAGGGTCTTTTTGATAAGAATAAGGGGTTAGGAGTAAATTCTTTAGTGATAGACTATATTGAGTTTATGAGTAAAGGTGACATTGCTGAACTAGCTAGTAAAGCAGATTGGCAATATAAGAACATGCTGATGTATTCTGCTCATATGAATCACTACGGCTCTGCCAGCGAATTACTGTGGTTTCAACCAAAAGTTGAGTCAACTCAACTCAGTGACGACCTCTATTGCATAAATGTCTATACAGAAAACAGAACACCACTTACTTATGCTGCAGAGAATGCGTCTAAAGAAATGATTTCATTTCTCGTTTCAAGTGGCATGGATATTAATGCCAAAGATAGTAAAGGTAATGGTCTTGATGTGTATTTGCAAAAAAATCCCTACATCTCTAAAACTGCCAGGGATCGTGGGATGGCCTTCTTTGCTGATTTGAAACTAAGAGGGAACCCTATTGATGTCAAGCCAAGCTTTGATTGTAGAAAAGCAAGTACAAAGACTGAGATAGCCATTTGTGCGAGTAAAACCTTATCAAACTATGATAACTCACTTGCCACGCTTTATGCACAGCTTAAAAACCACGAAAGATACGACGAGATTAAGATTTCACAGCGTCAATGGCTTAAAAATGAGCGCAATAGTTGTGAGCTAGAGAACGACCGGCAGGATACTAGTGCTTGTTTAGCTAAAGTATATAGAGACCGGAACTATTTATTCTATCAAATCTTGGTTTCCGAAAACAATATCGGATTGCGTTGAAAGCGGCGTAATATACCAAATTCAGTAAAAGCAAACCCGATACTTTTGCAGCCTTTCAATGAAAGGCTTTAAAAACATCATTTTGGCGCAAAATGTCAAGCATAGGTTTGTTTGATCTGGATCCAG
>JAGLCW010000028.1 GCA_023146045.1 Caldisericia bacterium | reverse complement strand
TCTTGTATTTCTTTACTACGTAGTCTACTATCCATAGATGCTCTGTTACTAGTTTATTTCTTTCGTCTATTGACCTTATTTTTTCGTGGTTCTCGTATATAGCAATTTGTTTCAGTTGTTTTTCATCTTTCATCTTGTCTCTTATCCTGGATACTCTAGAGTAATAGTCTTAGTTTTTTGATCCCATTCAATATTTATAGCTAATGTCTCAGCAATAAATCTTAACGGAAGCATAGTTCTCGAATTTTTAATAAATGGCACAACTTTGTCATTATCATTTTCAATTCTTGTTTCTTTGCCATCTATAAAAGCAACTGAACTTCCAATTTGCAGCCCTATTGATACTCCTTGGAATAGTATCCCTATTTTTCTTTTCTCCTGATTCCATGTAATTTCTCCGTCTAAGGCACCAATTAAGCTACTAATGGGTAAAAATGTTCTTCCATTTTCAATTACTGGCACCGTTCTTCTCCCTGGGTCAATTTCTTGTATTTTTGAATTCACGGTCATTAAGGGTTCGTTTATTTTAAGCGCAATTCTTGTAATAATTGTAAAATAGTATTCTTTTGACCAGTTGGTATCACCCTGATATGCTTCAGCCTTTACAATCCATGAATACTTTTTAAACCGTTTGAGCACGTTACTTGGTATTATGAACTGATCACCAGAAATGTTTTTCTTGTCATAAACTATTTCTTTATTCTCACCTAAAATCCTTATTGCAAAAGTGTAAGGTATTGTAACTTCTGTAGTTTCTGTCCAAAGAAGCGTTGGTCTCAACGATGTAATTCTTTGATTGTTTTTAGGCTTCATAGGAACTGGTACAGTTGGGAAACTCACATTTTTTGTTAATCCTTTTTGATCAGTTCCCGCAAAAAACTTTTCTTCTTTCATACTTTGCATCAAAACTTTAACAGCAATTCCTTCTAAATTATCTCCAAATTTTTCCCATGCTTCATCTATGTTACTCTTAGCATACACTCCTACATCAGAAGAAACATACATTTCCTTTGGATAATCTCTATCTATATCAATATCATAAACAACTAAGCTATTGAGTCCTTTGTTGATTTGTTTCCAAGAGTTGCCACTAT
>JAGLCW010000027.1 GCA_023146045.1 Caldisericia bacterium | reverse complement strand
GACTTCCGTTACATAGATGAACCTGTATTACCTGGTGAATTGGCTTTAGAAGTGTCACTCAGCACTCCATTTAAAGTTGAACAAACAACTCAGGTAGATGTAGCTTTAACAACACCACTTAAAAAAGGTGAAGAAGTATATATCATTGTGGAAGATTCAATTGCAATAGATTGGTACGAAGCAATTTATGCAAAAACATGGGAAGAAGTTAAAAATACTATTGCAAATCCATTTTTAGCGATAAAAAAATTGGATTATAAAAATCAAATAACCACTATGCAGATTACTCCTTATAGAGGATCAGCAGGGACAAAAAGTAAGAATTATCCAATAAGGATTTGGGCATTTAAAAATAGTGGTGGAGTGTTTGATATAACACCAAAAGTAAATTATAAAGATACATTTATGTATCCGTACAACGACAAAAACGAACTTGGAATTCTTGAAAATTTTGATGCTCCTTTGCCTACTCCATTTATGGTATTAGCATCAAATTATTTTTATCAAGAAAATTTATGGATGATAGATTTCTATGAAGAAGCAGAAGAAATGCTTAGTATCCCTGCTAATGTATCTAAATATTACGACTGCTATTCAAAGCAAGAATTTTTGGTTGCACCAGAAGAGATTAAACTATATTCAGCATCAAAATGTGTTGAAACCTTGTATGAAAGGTTCCCTAATTTTTCAGTAAGGCTCGTTGACGCAGACAACCCTAACGATATAAACGATCCTAATGCTGAAAGATTGGCTGTTCCTTTCGGACACACAACGTATGCAAACTACAATGCACATCAAGCTGGAATTGAATACTTATTTACTGGAAGAGACTTATTATTTGAAGAAAAATGGGGAAATAACTTTGAAATGGAACCAAAAGTTATTGTCCAAGTTAATGAAGATGGAAGTTTCTTATATTGGTATTGGCAAGACTATAGACCATTTGGAGTTTTAGATAGTTCTGATGTATTGTCAAAATCACCATATTATCCAAATGATCCAAATGAAGAATTAAACAAACCGACATACAACGAAGTATTTGATACAATTACATGGATAAATACTGATTGTTCAAAGAAAAATATTGGACCGTTATGTGATGTTGGTCCTGGAGAATTAAAATATAACAATGAAATTACACCAGGAGATTATTTTAGAGTAAACGGTATTAATAGATTTGAAGTGCTAACATTCGGTGTTAACTCAATGTTAACAACATATGGACAATTAAATGTTGGTGATCCAGGAGGAGAAATCCAAATGGCATTGATGCCAAGAAACTCTGCTTCGAAGCTAAAAATTAGAGTTTATACAGATCACCTTGTGTATGATTACAACAACACAATTGAACATCCTCCACATTTTATTAACACTATGGACGTAGATCCAGTCACAGAAAATTTTTACGATCTTGGCGGAACTGGAATTGATTACTGCGGAACAAAAGAATTTAAAGTTCTTCCACCTGATCCATATGTTAATTTCACTGAAATGCGAATATCTGACCATTCCCTTCAATTTTCAGAAACAAATTATACAACTGGTGATTCAACACATCCTCCAATGATAGAACTACCTCCTCCAACACCACAAATCTCTTTCTACTATGACCCAATAGTTAAAGATGTCGGGAGAGATTTTAGAGCATATACTGGCGGTAATACTCATTTTATGAGAGCTTACGACAGCAAGATGGGTATGAATATGTATTTTTCATATCCTGCGATTTGGTGGTGGTATTGGTATGACGATATAGATACAAATGAATTTACCGATTTTAATAAATTAGGTATGGAATTTGGCCCTATGTCAGACTATGGGTATTATTTTATCCTCCAAGATGGAGAAGGAAATAATCTCACATTAGATCCTAATGCGATACCAGATAGAAGAATAAACAGAATCATAATTGAAGGTCCATTTAAGAGACCATTAGTTACAAATCAAATAAAAAATACAGTTACAGTTAATCTCGGTCACGGTTTGAACTTACCAACACTATGGGATTGGTCTGGAAAATTAGTAATAGATCAAACAAATAGGGATTGGTACGAATTTAAAGGTAAAGATTGGACTCAAATTGTCGGGGCTAACTGGGCTGAATCAGATCAAAGACGAAAAAGTATAGTTAACACAGTAATTAAAGAACGTGGAGATCTTAACTATATTGGTTTAGATAATATTATTGTAGTTGATGAAATTGTTCCAGTTGGTGCTGGAATAGTATCAATAACAGTAGAACTAGGCGACGGTACACTTAAGAAGTTCCAAGACTGCTGTGCAGAACCACCAACAGATGGTGTTATATCACATGGTCTTTCAATATCGAATTTACCTGAAGAACTAGAAATAGAAATGGACCATGTAATCGAAGTACATTTAGAAGAGCATGAAACATTCCAAGATACAGAAATATGTAATAATGCTTATGTATTTATGTGGCAAGATAGAGGGATTAGAGTTCACATGCAAGGTAGAGGGATTGAAATGGATGGCCAATTTGGATTTGGCGATTCATATGTCGAAGGAACGCCAATGTCATCAGCAATGATGGGGCAATATTCTGACGGATCCGAAGAAAATGCAGCAGCTCAGTATACGGGAGCAAATGATATAAATGAAGATGGTAAAATAGCATTTGCAGACTATGAAACTGAAATAATGGGAACTTATGACTTAGCTTCTAATACTTGGCAAGGTGGCTTGATTGACGGACGTACTTTCAACGTTAACGGCGGTAAGTATGTATTTAGTTTAGCTTCTGACTCTGGGAACCAATTGGTAGATGTAGGTACAGATATTGGCTTCATAACAATGTCAAGCGATGACTCTACATTAGATGCAAGCATGATGGAAGACGCAGACCATGTTGTGTCTGAGTGGGAAGTCAACCCAATTTATATTAGTGCTTACAAATATGGAGATGACAATAACGACCGTGCATTTGTTCCAATAGATAAGCAATCTGGTGGAGATAGGATGAGAAGGAACTTCTCATGTTTTTCACATGAAGTTTATTTAGCCGGACAAGCTAGAATTAACCCTGTACCACATACAGATTTATCTGTATCTGTTAATCCAACAGTATTAACTGCTGGTTGTGTACCAGAAATGGTAGACCCAAGTTCGCCTCTAACATTCCGTGTTACAGACGAAGATGGCAGAGCGGTGGACTTAACTAAAGGTGCAGATCTTGGTTTTATGCGCGGATTACCTTTACGTTTTAGGGCAGAACCAGACGCAATATGGGAACATTTATTTGTAGATGAACATCCAGATCCACTCCCTGAGCATTATTGGTTAAGAACTGATTTACATAATAAAGATACACGTGAAGCTAACAACAACTCGTTGTATTCTCAAATTAATAATCCTTTTAACCCAATAAGCATCGATTTTTCAAATGCATCTGTAGGACAGTATGTATTTAGAGGATTTTGTGCAAATGACAAAGGACAATTTGATGTAGAGGTTTATTCATCTGATAGAAAGCATAAAGGCATAGCAAGAGTAAACGTAGAATTACCAGATGTAGAATACAAAATCACTAACACCGAAGATCCATCAAACACTGAATATATGGTTCCTGGAGAACCAGATTTCGTATTAACAGCTGCAGACAATAGAATATATCGCGTTAACGTAACCGTAAGAGACGCAAGGGGTCTTTCAATTAAAGGTGTCACCAAGGGCGTTAGCACTTGTGGTGGTGGAATCAAAAATACTGCAAGATTCACAGTTTATTCAAACAGACCAGAATCTTGGAACTTCAGCGAAAGAGATCGCTTCTTGTTTGCTGATCATTTCATGCAAGATTTATACCCATATAATCTTAATGTCGGATTTGACTTCAACGATAATCAAAGAATTGATTGGCGTAATGCGGAGTTATTCAACTTAGGTGGATTTAACCATATACATAAAGGCTTAGTTTATTACAATACTACTCTTGTTAAATACGACAATGGAGAATGGGATGTTGATCCGAACTACCAATTACCACCATTCTCAGACCCAATAACACAAAAACCACCTGCAAATGGTTCTCCAAAACGTCCAGAAAACCCAACCGGAAACGCCGACATTGGATGGGGACTTGGAGCAATCTATAATAGTGCTTACCATGGTGGCAATATGTTCGTAGATGCAGATGATAATGGTAAATTGACATACACTGATTCATTAGGATTAGACGTAAACGGTCAAACCACATTCTATGTGTTTGCAGAAGATGTGGTTTACATGGGTGGATTAGTTGGACAGAACGCATACTGTAACACAGCTGATGAAGCTGACGTATGTGGTAATCCTCCACCAACAAAAACTGATCCAGGCGTTATTTACAAAAGGTTTAATCCAAATTATTCACCAGACGGAGTTTTCTTCTTAGATTGGGAAGCTTTCCCTAACCGCGAGATACAAATTGCTCCTCCGAATCTAAAAGT
>JAGLCW010000026.1 GCA_023146045.1 Caldisericia bacterium | reverse complement strand
CACCCGTTACGGTACACGTCAATGGCAAATTGGTTGGGCTGACATGGTAGATTACCCACCAAAACGTAAAATTTACGATCCAAATCCAGCATATGAAAACAGACCAAACGATGAAAATGCTGTTGCATTTGATCCAACTATAGTAGAAGCATATCAATGGGATGTTGGATTTGAATTAGTCAACTTCCGCACAGAAGATAACGACCGCTATGAACCAAACTTCACTGAAGAACGTTATCATGAACCAATGCTTCGAACAAGAGATGGTCATTACGATCCATATGAATATATTTATCGTAAAGGCTGTAACAATAGGGAAGTTCTTCCAGATGATTGTCTAATAGACGGAGTCATACATGAAGAAAACACCATTAACCCATATTACATTCCTACATGGACACCTGTATTTTATTCAAACATTGAACCTTTAGTAGTTCAAGTTGGAGATACACGTTTAGTCCCAATGTCTTATGTATCTTGGGATGGTTCAGAAGTTAAAAATTATGAAGCTAATACCGTAGTAAAACCAGACGACCTAGATGCTCCATATGACTATGATGGAAATGGCATACTAGAACAAGATGAACGTAAATATCTTTCCGGTTTTGCTACTAATATGAAACATACCGAAACCATTAGAGACGGAATAAATCTTAATGATCCAGCAGATCTAACTAATATTTATTTTGATTCAATGTATCGCTATAGCTATTTCAACACAGAATTCATCTACTTAGACCGTGATGAAGATGCAAGTGATGGAGTAGATCCTAATGGAGACAGTGAAGTATCAATTGCTAATCCAGAAACAGGAACATATCCTGACTTAAGATACTCTCCTGTAAACACCAAACTAGACATTGATGACAAAAGACCAACATTACTTAATGGTACAGAACCATATACAAACGATGACTTCGACCGAAAAACAATATCACCAGCAAGTAATCAGTTTGGTAACTATCGCAACCAAGACCGTAACCGTAGAGGTATGGGTTTAGTTGGTTGGGATGCAATTACTAAAACTCAAGGTGACGTATTAATTCTTTCTGAAATCTTAAAAGGTGGATGCGAATCCCCCACATATGATTTATCAGTAGAAACAGACGTATGGATGGGTACAGATGTTGATATAGCCACAGGTGATATCAACCTAATGCCTTCTCCTGCAGCTGCAAGATTACGTTCACCTAATGGAGACATAACTGCTAATTCACAACGCATTCAAAAGAATACAGTTTTAGCTCCAGACGGACAATCATTCTTTATCCCTGCTACAACATTCCAAAACATAAAACTAGATTACCGTGAATATATTGGTGTAGAAATATTTAAAGACAACGGTATCGACAACCACATCGGTATTAATCTAGGTCATGACGAACTCTATCAACAAAACTTAACAGACGACTTCAAAGAAGAACGTTGTGGAGAAGAATTTGTTGGTGTAGTTAATGGAGTAAATGCAAAAGATAATAACAATGCATTAATTCCAATGAGCATAGAACCACTACCAAACGATATCTCAATTACTCACTTTGAATTTTCAACAACCGATGTTCTTTATTACGATACAGACAATGGAACCGTTCAAGATCAAGGTCCTTTTGTTTATGGATGTGGAGAACCAATCTATCAAAACAAAAACACAACACTTGCAATGGGAATTACAGACCCAACAGCATATGACCCAATCTCAACACCTCACATTGTTAACGAAGGCGACGTTCGTATCAATGGCGTACATGTTATCGTCAATAACAATGAAATCCAATACGAAGCAGGAACCATTGTTAGTGAAGGCGACGCTGATGTTGGATTCCCATTACGCTACTTCAACAAATTTGATTTTGCAGTAGACGAATGGGATATTCGCTATTTCTTCAACGATGAAGCTAATCCAGACGAAGACATAGATCCAAACGACTGGTATGATCTTGGTGAAGCTCTATACAGATCACTAGATTCAGCTACTGTCCCGATGCCAATGTACAATGAAATGCAGCCACATTATCATGCAGTAATGCTTGATGTATCTGGTGTATATAATAGCATTGTTGTTAAATCAAACATGACACGTATGGTTGAAGTAACCATAAATGGTACCACATATGATTGTGGTAGTAATGTGTCCACTGGAGATTTCTGGTACTACCAAAACCCAATACACAAAATATCTACAGGTTTTAACTGTGACTTCCGTTACATAGATGAACCTG
>JAGLCW010000253.1 GCA_023146045.1 Caldisericia bacterium | reverse complement strand
CTATAATAATCTCTATCTCTAGCTTCTTGCATTCCTTCCTTGTATTTTAAGCTCCAATTTCTGTAAACAAAAGTGTTATCTACAAATATTTTTTTCGCTTCATGCATTATTATTTTATGATTTTGATATGGGCTGAAAAATAACGTAGAGCTACAATATTGGAAGTTTCCTAGTTTAGCCCTGTTTGATAGTTCGGTTAGTCTATCAGAGTAACATATACTACATCTTTTTATTGAAGTGGAATACGGCAACGTTTTTTCTAGGAATAATCTATACGGATAATCTCCATAGATCATTTTAATGTGAAAATCATTAACTAAATGGAATGTTGCTTCTTTTCTTTTTATATATTCTCTGAATGGGTGAATATTTGGGTTATAAAAAAACCCAGTAACATCGAATTCAGACAGCAGATCTTTTAGTGGAATGATTGAGCATGGTGCACAGCATGTATGCAATAGAAGAGTTGGTTTCAAGAGAATAAACCTAGCGAAGTATTCAATTGTTGTTTTGCATAGCCATTTGATTGAAGATAGTTGATTCCGTCTTTTGTAATTACTCTACCTCGTGGTGTTTTTTCTATGTAATTTATTAAGAGAAGGTACGGTTCTGTCATTTCTTCCAATGTTGTTCTATCTTCACTAAGTATTGCACAAATGGTGTTTAACCCTACAGGGTGTCCATTTTTTTGATATAGAAGAAGCAGTAATTTTCTATCTTGGTCTGATAAACCATTTTGATCTAATCTTAGTGTGGAGAAGGTTTCTTGAAGAGTTTCTCTATCAATTTTATGATCGAAATACACTGTAGCTACGTCACGTACTCTTTTAACTAAATGTATGGCAATCCTTGGGGTTCCTCTAGAGCGTTTAGCAATTTCTAATGCTTCAGTTTTTGTAATTGTTAACTCTAATCTTTGAGCAACATTTTGGATTACATCTATCAATTCATCGAGTGAATAAAATTGAAAATGGAATGTTAATCCAAATCTATCTCGAAGTGGTTTTGATAAAAGTCCAGCCCTAGTAGTAGCTCCAATTAAAGTAAATGGATTGCACGGAATTGAAGCAGCTTTGATATTTCTTCCTCCACCACGAACAATCTGAATTTCAAAATCTTCCATAACGCTGTAAAAAGATTCTTCAATCCTTTTGTCAAGCCTGTGGATTTCGTCAATAAAAAGGATATCTCCTGGTTTAAGTGTCATTACTAATGACATTAAATCTATGATTCTTTTAATAGACGTAGCAGTTGTTTTTATTAATTCTCGTTCCATTTCATTTGAAAGAACTATAGCTAATGAGGTTTTACCAAGACCTGGTGGTCCATTAAGTAAAATATGCTCCATGCATTCATTTCTATCTTTAGCTGCTTTCATAGCAATTTTCAGATTCTTCTTTATTGATGTTTGTCCGACATAGTCAGACAAGGATGATGGCCTTAAAAGATTGTCTTCAACTTTTGTTTTTGGTTCTTGTGAATTCACTTTTTTTCATCTTTCTTTACTAATGGTGACAAATCTTCTCCAGTTCCTGTAAATTTTGGTGAGTGTACGATATTTTTCTTGATAAGAAAATCTTCCTTCCATTTTCCAAGATTTTGAACAAATTGTGGCTCTTCGTCCATGTAGTTTTTTATAAAACTTTTAAATCTTATCAGGTCGAAATACGTAAGAGTTAAATAATCTTGAAGTCCATATTTTCCAGAAGGTAGTCTTGCATAGTGCAAATCATGTGTATCTAGATTTCTCCAAAAATTATCTGTTGCATTTATGCTATTTATTATTCTTACAGATGCGTTTGTGTATGTTTCAACATCTGTTATTTCACCAAGCAACATAAGGAAAGAGGATTCATTTAGTAAGTGATTTAAAGACGAATGCACCTTAATTTCTGGCCTGTCAAAAATGAAATAGTCTTGAAGCATAAATCCATAATTAGATGTTTCATAACAGAATCCTTTTCTTATTCCATCAACTAAAAGGTCACCAATTTTACAAGACATTTCTTTCGCTAGTTTTATATCAAAATTTTCGTAAAGGCGGAGCATAAAAAGTGCAGCATCGGTACAAAACCTTGTATCAAAATATCTGTCTTCTATTCCGTATTCTTCAGCTAACCATTTTGATACAGTTCCATTGGTCCAATACCCATCGTTATTTTGTGTTTTTACTAATGCGTAAAAAGAATTAATGCAAATGTCATAGAGGAACCTTTCGTCTTCGTTGTAATAATATTCTAAAAAACTACGTGGGGCATACATTGAATAATCCCAGTAAAAGCCTTGAGGGGACTCATTTTTATATCCAGAAAAGTACGTCGTATAATAAAACCCGTCTTGGAAGTAATTCTTTTTAAGTCCAAAGTCCGTTATAAGCATCACCCTTTGTGTAACTGCTGATTCAATATCCATTAAAGAGCTGGCAGACAATACATACCAATCCCTAAGTGAAGAATGCTCTAGTAATGTTGTGTGGTTAGAAATTTTCCACTCTGAATCTTGGTTTAATTCAGTGTATGTTGTTGCTTCAACAGAATCTATGTGATGTATAATGCCGTATTCAGAAACTTTGAAAGGGAATAAATTTCCTTTAAAAAATGACGATGTTGGATTGTGATTGCTAGTATATTGTCCATACATAGCTTCTCCAAAAGATTCACCTTCTAAGGTGTCAATAATTGAGAGTTTTGTTGTATCTTCCCAGTAATCAGATCCAGAATATCTAAAAACCTTAACTTTAGGTTTTTCGACGTTTTCGTCAAAGATAATGTTTTCATCGTGATATTTGATAGCATAGTTTAATGGAAGGTTTCTATCGTCTTTATTGGTGTATTCTAAAAATACCATTAAATCAGAGTTATCTAAAACTCGAAACCAAATATCGCATTGAATTGTGTTTCTAGCTGGATCTACTAATTCAACGTTAAGGATTACTTCACAACACAAGACATTATAAAATTCAGTAGAAAAATCAATATTGTTTACTTTAAACGGGTCTTCAATGTCGATGGTTACATATCTGGAATTTTCTCCATCTGGAGAATATTGAAAATCTATAGAATGGGTAGACCATTCTAAAAAGTTTTTTGAAAATACAATGTGTGACTGAAGTTCTTCGGGAAGTTCCGGTGATATTGCCGTGTATGCAGGGAATATAATAATTGCGAACACGAACATAAAAACAGCAGCAATATATTGCCACAGAGACTGCATTTTCCAGTTTTTTTTCACAATTTTTGTTTTGTTTTTTTCAATTTTGTTCATAACTATTTGTTTAACGCTCTATCTTATTGATTATACTTAAAATATAAAAATTCGTTAGAAAGTAAAAATATGGACAAAGAAATAGTAGATACAATTTACAAAGAAGAGCTTAGAGTAATCGTTGAGAAATATATGGATCAGAAAGATCTTGCAAAAATTGAAGAAGCTTATTTTTTTGCAAAAAAATTTCACGAGGGTCAAAAAAGAAAATCTGGTGAACCATATATTATTCACCCTCTTCAAGTTGCAATAATTCTAGCCAACCATCAATTTGACTCTAGTATAGTTGTCGCAGGAATATTGCATGATAGCATAGAAGATACTGAAGCTAGGAAAGAAACAATACAGGAAGTTTTTGGGGAGGATATTGCTGATCTTGTTGATCAGTTGACTAAATTGCAGAATATTGAATTTAGAACAAGAGAAGAGGGGCAATCAGAAAACTTAAGAAAATTGCTATTAGCTATGGCACAGGACATTCGAGTTGTCATGATAAAAATTGCTGATAGATTGCACAATATGAGAACATTAAATCACCTTTCTGAAGACAGACAAAATGTAATTGCTAAAGAAACTATGGATATTTATGTACCATTAGTTCATAGACTTGGAATGTATGCTTTTAAGTGGGAGCTTGAAGATTTGTCTTTTAAATACATCAACCCTGAAGAATATGAGAGATTGAAATTAATGGTTTCAAGAAAAAGAGAAGAACGAGAAAGCTATATTGAAAATGCTATGCAAATGCTTTCAAATGAATTAACAAAAAATCATGTACTGCACACAATGGAGGGTAGACCAAAAAACCTTTATTCTACATTTCGAAAAATGGAAAACAAGCAAAAGCCAATAACTGAAGTTTATGATCTTTTTGCCACGAGAGTTCTTGTAGATTCAGTTTCAGACTGCTATCTTGCACTTGGAATTATTCATAGTCTTTGGAGACCTGTCCCGGGTAGAGTTAAAGACTATATAGCTAATCCGAAAGGAAACGGTTATAAATCACTCCACACAACTATTTTTGGACCAGATGATCAATTACTTGAGATTCAGATTAGAACACACAAGATGCATACAACAAATGAGGTAGGAATCGCAAATCATTGGGCATACAAAGAAGGTGATTCAAAAAAAACAAGAGATTTTGATGAAAAAGTCCAGTGGTTAAAAAGACTTCTGGATATGCAACAAGAATCTAAAAATGCAGATGAATTTGTTAAAAATGTAAAATTTGATCTTTTTAAGGAAGAGGTTTTTGCATTTACTCCAAAAGGTAGAGTTATGGATTTACCCATTGGATCTACGCCAATTGATTTTGCATACAGAATACACACAGATGTAGGAAATTCATGTATCGGGTCAAAAGTTAACGGAAGAATTGTACCATTAACGTATATTCTGCAAACTGGTGATATTGTAAAAATTTTAACTTCAAAAACTGCCAAAGGTCCAGGTAAAGACTGGATAAAAATATCAAGATCACCAAGTACAAGGTCAAAAATTAGGAATTGGTTCAGAAAAAATCAATTGGGTAATGATGAGACACAAAAGAAAACACTAAACAAAGAAGGAAAGTTAGAAGAGAATTCTGATGACATAGAGCAACCAGAATCGCTTTTTCCATTAATTCATAACAAGTTTAAGAAAAAAAAGCATAAAAAACCTGTTATTATCGATGGGAAAGATGATTTGTTGGTTACATTTCCAAAATGTTGTAACCCAGTTCCTTACGATGAAATCGTTGGATATATTTCTAGGGGAAGAGGTATAGTAATCCATAGGAAAACTTGTCCTAACTTGAGAACGTTATTATTAGAAGATGGTCGTGTTGTTTCCGCTAGATGGAATCGTGAAAGCGAAGAATCTTCATATTTTGAAACGGAAATTGTGCTTCATGTAGATGATTCACCTGGGACATTGTCTAAAATTTCAGATATTCTTTCCACAAACCGCTACAGAGTTATTGATATGAATGCAAGCGTTACTGGGAAAGACATAGAAAAAATTACTCTTAGATTAGAGATTAAGGACAATTTTGAACTAGGGAAGCTTATAGACCTATTTAATGGTATGAAATCTGTAAAAAAGGTTAGAAGGATTTAGCGGTGTTATGATATTTGTTTTACAAAGGGTAAACAGTGCTTCTGTGTCTGTATCAAACGAAACAATAGCTTCAATATCAAAAGGAATTTTGGTTTATGTAGGGGTCGTTAGGGATGATTCAGAAGATGATGCAAAAATTTTAGCAAAGAAAATAGACGGAATTCGAATATTTGAAAACGATGAACGTAAAATGACTTTTAAGGCACATAAAGACTATGAATTTTTACTAATTTCTCAGTTTACGCTATGTAGCAATCTTCAAAAAGGATTTAGACCAGATTTTAGTCAAGCCGAAAAGCCAGACCAAGCTCTAAAATTGTTCAATTCGCTTTGTAGAAACCTAAAAGACAATTATGGGCGGAGAGTTAAAACTGGATTATTCGGTGCCGACATGCAGGTTTATTCCCAAATAGATGGACCAGTAACAATTTATTTTAACTCAAGGGGAAAAAATTGAATATTTTTATCGAAGTTAGTGATCTTATGCTTAATTCAACTATTTATTTATATAATAACAAACAATGTGTAGTAATCGATCCTTCTGATCCAAGCACAGTGAAGAACACTATCAAAAAAAGCAATTGGACGCCAATTGCAGTGGTATTTACTCATAGCCATTTTGACCACATTGTTGGAATAAAACCGATAATTGAAAAAAATTCGTCTATTCCAATTTATATAAATCCAAACGAAGCAGAGAATTTGTTCATACCTAAAAATAACTTAAGCGAACTTGTTGGAATACCGTTTTCAATTCCAAAAGATGCAAATATTATTGAAGTGAAAGATGATAACGATTTTATTGTGGAATCCTCTGACTCTACTTTTTCTGTTTTGCTACATTCATATTTTGTTCCAGGCCATTCTATTGGAAGTACAATGTATGAATTTAAAGCTAAAAATGAAAGAGAAAAGGAAACAACTTGGCTAGCAACAGGAGATTTTTTATTTGAGGGAACTGTTGGAAGAACAGATTTTGCAGGTGGATCTCCAAAAGATATGAAAGCATCCTTAGAAAAGTTTAAGAAAAGATATGCAAAAAGAAGAGATAGCGATATTTTTATTATTCCTGGACATGCTAAATCAAAAAATTCCCCAATTGTTTTGTTAGATGAAGAACTTGAAACAAATCCGTTTTTAAAAAGACTTTTATAGAACTAACAATATTGTATTATGTTGAAAAGCTTCGTTTGTAATGAGTTTCTTTCGTGATACACTTATCTTGATATGGGGCAGTAGTTCAATTGGGAGAATACGTGCTTCGCAAGTACGAGGTCGGGGGTTCGATCCCCCCCTGCTCCATAACTATTATTTAACGTAATTTTTTGGGAATGAAGTTCTCACTGGTTACACAGAACCGCTATAAATAGCTGATGACTTCTGGAAAAACTATAGATGTTAAGCTTATTCTTACTTATGGTATGGTTCATTGGAAATAATTTTGAATGATCTATATATTTGCTCCAATAAAATAACCCTAAAAAGTTGATGAGGAAATGTAAGTTTTGAGAAAGAAATACAACTACAGCTTCTTTTTAGCTCATTTGAAAGCCCGTACGAACTTCCAACATAAAAAACTATGTCCTCTGTGTTTTTAAATACACTTTTTGAAATCATTTTTGTAAATTCTTCTGTACCAAGTTTTTCTCCTGAAATATCAAGGGCGTACTTTGTACAATTAGAAAACTGTTTTTTTTGTAATTGAAGGCATTCTTTGTTAAGCGCACAATCAATTTGTAGTGTGTTTGGGTTATCTGGAAGACGCTCTTCTTTAACTTCATGAAATGAGATTGAACAAAACCTTGACAATCTTTTTGAATATTCTGCAATAGCTTCTCTCCAGTAAGATTCTTTAAGTTTACCAATGCATGCAATAGTAATGTTGATCATTTGTTAAATGAAAAATGTTACTGCATTTTTCGATATGTTTCCGTTAATAAAATCAGAAGCTTTCATTATAGATTTACCTTCAGGCTTTAATTCTTCAACTTGAATATGGGTGTCGTTGCATTTAACATAAAGATTCCTTGAATGTATTGTAATTTGACCATTTTTTGATCCAGAGGAGTTAAAGTCTGTTTCTTTTGCTTTTATTATTTTTACGCGCTTAGAGTAAAATGTTGTGAAAGCTCCTATATAAGAAGGGAATGCTCTTATTAGAGCAAGCACGGCAGATGAATCTTGGTGCCAGTTTATTAGTTCATCTGCTGATGTACGCTTTCTAGCGTAAAAGAGTTTGTTTTGAGTTTGGTTCTTAAGCTGTATATTTTTATCTGTTTCAATATCTAAAATAAGTTCTTCAAGAAGTTTTACGCCTAATTGAAGACACTTATGTTCTAATGATGAATAGGTTTCAGTTTTTTCAATAGTAAAACCTTTTTGCTTCAAAATTGGACCATTATCTAAAGATGGAAGCATTTGGAAGATTGAAACTCCACTTTTTTTCTCTTGTTTTACTATTTGCCAGAATAAAGGATCTGCTCCTCTATATTTTGGTAATAATGACGGGTGTATGTTTATAGAGTACATTGATGGGATTGACAATAGCTCTTTTGGTAATATTTTCCCATATGAAGCTGTAACAAACAGTGTAGGATTAAAATCAGATATTGAGTTTAAGAAAGATTCACTTGAGATATTTCTTGGTGTTAAAACTGGTATTGAAAGAGATTCACCAAGAGATTTTATTGAATTAGGTATTCTTTTTCTACCTCTTCCTTTAGGTTTGTCTTCTGTTGTAACTATACAACATAAGTCTGTTTTTTTATTACAAACTTCTAAAAACGGTATCGAAAAAGTACTTGAACCAAAAAAAACTACTTTTATTTTCATATTTTATTTTTGCCTATATTTTTCTAAAAATTTTGGTGGGATTTTTTCCCCTTCAGAAAATTCCAGATCTTTTAGATTTGGAATGTAATCTGTAAATAGAATACCATTTAGGTGATCTATTTCATGCTGAATAACTATTGCTGGGAATCCAGTTGCTTCATATGTTAGCTTTTTGCCAGTCTTAATATCTAGCGATTGGTACTTTATGCTCTTATTTCTTTTTACCTTTCCGTAAACACCAGGAACACTTAAGCAACCTTCTGAATCTGTAATAGAACCTTTGCCAGATACAATTACTGGGTTAATCAAATAATATACATGGTCTTTTTCTGGTTCAATTACAGCTATTCTTAATGAATATCCTACTTGAGGACCAGCAAGACCACAACCTTTAATGCGATGATTCCTCATTGTATAAACCATTTCTTCAAGCAGTTTCTTCAAATCTTTATCAATTCTATTTACGGCTTTTGATTTCTTCCTTAAAATAGGATTACCGTACTCTAATACTCTTAGCATATATTTTTTACTCCAAATTTTTTATTATTATACGTATTTTTTCTTCTTTTTTAAATATATCTAGCTTACAAGCCATTTCTTGATGATGAGATACAATATTTTTTGATCTGATTATTATACTAGATTGATACATTCCAAATGGACTTTTTCCCAGTAACGGTTTTTCGCTGACAATCTCTATTCCATTGATATTTTCAAGGAGATATTTCAAGCGATTTGTCAATGCTTGTAGTCCATCTTTTTGTTTGTGCCTTAATGAAAATTCAAGCAAGTCATAGAATGGTGGATAGTTAAACAATTTTCTTGTGGAGATTTCAGAATCATAAAAATCTTCAATATGGTCTTTCTTTATGCACTGGAAAAGCTCATTGTCTGGAATAAATGAAGGGATAATAATCTGTTTAGGTTCACCATTTGATATCATGCACTCGAAAAGTTTAGACAAAATGTTAAGTGTTTTTTCTTGAGATTGGTAGTAAGGCATGTTTAATAGTGAGTCGATTTCCAGAAAAAAAACAGTATCTATTTTACTAAAATCTAATTCCTGAAAAACCTTTTGAGTGCCTACAAATATTGAAATATCGTCTATATCTTGTGTTAAAATATTTTTTACTGATTTGTCAATTCTTAGAACAGGTGTATTCTGAAATCGTCTAGAACAAAATTCTTCAATTTTATTTGTACCAGGGCTTTTTAGCTTAATGTGACCACCATTGCATTTCGGACATATTTTTGGTCTCGCAATTGAATACCCGCAATATCTACATACGAGTTTATCTGTAGAAGGCTGAAAAGATAAAGATACGCCACATATAGGGCATTGAATAACATGACCACATTTTAAGCAGACAGAAGTGTTAAAATACCCTTTTCTATTAACAAATAGAAGCACTTTTTTGTTTTCATTAATCTTATTCAAAATAATATTCTGTATAGAAAACGGGATCAAAGAATACCCATGATCTGAAATTTCTTTCTTCATATCTAAAATTGAGATTTTTGGTTCTATTTCTTTTGTTTCGTTCAGATGGTTTTCGTATTTGGTTAAATGCTTTATTTGACCATTTTTTACTTCATTGTAAGAAAAAAGTGACGGTAGATAACTACCTAGAATAATTGTTTCAGAAAGTTCATGACTACCTACTATGGCCAATTTCTCTATGTTATAGTAAAAAGGTACTTCTATAGAGTATTCTGAATTTGTTACATCCTCAATAATCTTAAGTGCGTAGCAAGTACCGGATTGAATTATTGAATCTCGAGTGCCAAAAAAAATGAAATTACTATTAAAACCAGGTCTCTTTTTAAAAAAATCTTCAAATTTCTTTTTTGTTTTTACATTAGGTAAAACTATTAAAACATTTTTATTTTGGTAATACTGGTTTATGTATTCTGCATAAAATATTTTTCTATCTTCAGGTGTTTTTCTATTAAGCAAAAAAACAAATTGCTTTGAATCTGTAGAAAACTGTTTTTGTATTAAATTCGTAACTTTATTGGGGAAAATAAATTCTTTATTAATGATATTTAATGATTCTAATTTTTTAATAACAGTTGACTTCTTTGTAATTTTTAGTTTTTTACAAAATGAAGTAAGTTCAAAACCAGACGGATGTTTTGAAAAAAAATCTTGGATTAACTTCTTCTTTTGAAAGAGTTCAATCTTTGGAATCATTTCGTGGTTGATTGTGTAGAATTGTTTTGGGTTCCACTTGGCAGAGAATAAACCAGCTCTTTGAAAAACGGAATTTAATGGGATAACGTTGTACATTGACAAAAATTCATATATCTTCAATTGTGGATTTGTTAGCTGTGGAGAGTATGAAACCACCGAAATTATTTCTTTTGGTATTTCAATTGAAGAAATTGTTTTGGTGTTAATTTGCTTTAGTATTATTCCTTGTCTTGGCTGATTATATGGACCAAACGGAACTAATATTCGAGCTCCAATTAGTAAATCTTCAGTAGAAGAGTAAGTAAATAATTGGTTTGAATACGTTGGAAAGCCTTTTACGATTACTTGGTAGTAGGAATATATTTTTTCCATTTTAGTTAATTTAAAAACAAAAAAAAGCCCAGCAATTACTGGGCTTTTTTTTGATTATGATTAATAAATTTACTTAGTCTTCTGGATCAGGATTTGGATACGTCAATGTAATTGTTTGTGTAGCTCCATCCCAACCAATTGCACAACCCAAATTTTCAGCAACAAAACGTAAAGGCAATACAGTTCTACCGTTTACGACAAATGGTGCTAATTTTGGGCTACCCATATCTATTGGAGTTGGAACACCATTGACCTTCGCGATTGGTTTGTCAATCCAAAGTTCAATAATAGTATCGCCTTGAGTTAGGGTTATTTTTCTTTCAGAACCCTCCCAGCCAATTTCAGCTCCAACGCTTTCGGCAACAATACGTATAGGTACCATGGTTCTACCAGAAACTTTGTCAACGAATGGTGCGGCTTCAATCTCAACTGGTTCATCGTTCACATATACGGTTTTATTCCCAATTTGAAACTTTAAAACTACTGGTTCTTTGTAAGTAATCACGATGGATTTTTTAGTTTCATTTGAAGCTTTGTCTTTAGAAATTACTTCAAAAGTGTTTTCTCCAACTTCCAGTGAAACTTCATGTTCGAATGATCCATCTTCAGAGACTTCTATCTCTTCTCCGTCAACAGTAACAATGGCTTCTGGTTCTGTCTTGCCCTTTATTACGGCATTTGGCTCAGATACAGTGCCAATTTCTTCAATCTCTAGAGTTGGTGGTTCTGTATCTTCTTCTGAAACTATCAACTCGAAAGATTCTGAATCAGATTTCATATCTGCTCCTGATGGATCTTTCAAAATAATATTTTCAAGCTTGAAGTCGAATGTGCCAATCTCTAGTGCTTTAAAAACAAATTTTACAATGGTTCCATTTCCGTCGACACCATCTGCATCACCTGTTCTGGTGATAGCGAAAATGATTGTGCCGTCATCTGTTCGGTCTTTGTATACCGGTAAAGTGGTAGTTTTGTCTTGTTCAAGGAAGTCTCCCTTGATGACCTTAACTAACTCGAACTTATTTTCTTCATAAAGAGCATCGAAACCAATGGCATATATCTCGTCGCCATCGGAAATGTCATAAGACAATGTGAACTCCGAATCAAGAAAAACTACTTTTTCATCACAAGATATTGATAGCGTTGTCTTGCTTGATGCAAAAGTAGAATTCGAAAAAGAAGCAACAGAGAGAGCGATAAACAAAACAAGCGACAGTGATAACAATTTTCTCATGAAAACCTCCAGATGGAAATGGAGATGAGCGGACTCGAACCGCTGACCTCCTCGGTGCAAGCGAGGCGTTCTCCCAGCTGAACTACACCCCCATAAAAGTACATCGTGGTGGGCCTCCCTGGATTCGAACCAGGGACCTCATCCTTATCAGGGATGCGCTCTAACCAACTGAGCTAGAGGCCCTTACAATTGCCTTAATCAATATATTAAAAATACTGAGAAAAGCAAGAAAAAAAACAACAATTAAAAAAAATGTAGTGAAACGCAAAAAGTGTTTATATTGTCTTTAAAGATAGTATAATGAATGAAGAACACATTATTCTTGTATTGCATTAGGTGAAATATGAAAAGAAAAACAACGCTATGGATCGGTGTCGCGGTAGCTATTTTAGCCGTATTGCTGATAATGGTGTTTGGTAGACAATTAAAGCCAACACAGCGCAACGACGAAACAATATGTTATCAAAATCCGATACTGAGAATAAAATTTGATTTTAATTCAGAATGGAAAGCTAAGAAATCTGGTCTAATACAAGGTTATCCTACCCAGTATGCAGGCGAAGATGGCTTTTTTGTTGTGAATGCTATACCAAAGGAAAATTCATTAATTGAAACAGTAAGAAATATAATTTCTGAAGACCAAGGTTTTTATGGAGCCAAACCTCTAGTTGAAGAACTCATAGTTAATTCTAGAGTTGGGTATTTCATTTATCCAGACCCACAATTTGAAATAAGTGAGCAACATCCAGCTTGCTATGTTACAGAACTAAATAGTCCAGCATACTACAATGGAAATACTTGCTCAGTATTGCTGATATACTCTAACAAAGAAGATCTAAGCAAAATAGTTCAGTCTTTAGAGCCATACTATCCATCTCAACAATGAGAACATATAGAAACTCCAAAAAAACAAAAAACAATAGAGCAATTATCCTGTGGATAACACTATCTGTAATTCTTGCGTATACGTCTGTAGTGTTGACAATGTCACATTCTGTTAATACACCTAAAAAAAATGATTTTACATTAAACATTAGTTCAAAGAAAGTTCCATTTTTAATAAGGAAACAAGATAACATTAATGTGACTAAAACGGTATACTATTTAGGTTTGTGGGATCTAGAAAAAGGCACAATTGTTAGTGACAGCATGCCAATTTGTAATGTTGAGGGCGATTGTAAAATATTCTGGAATGGAAATAGTAGAATTTATGTTACTGCTTCATATGGTAGGGGTCAAGTTTTAGTAGAGCCACTAAACTCATATTTTTCAGTAGTTCAGTTGAAAATTAATAATCCTTCAAAAGCATTTGTTCTAGATGATCCAACATCCGATAGATTTTACGTTCTCGATAAGTCAAGCTCATCAAAAAGTTATCTTATAAAATCTTGGGTGAGAGGGAAAATTAATCAGGAATTTACTATTAATTTTGATTCAGATGATATGGTTGATTTTTTACCATTAGCTTTTGTTTGGAAAGATAAAAAACCGTTTATTCTTGCAGAAAGTTACGAAGAAAATACTCCATTTTTGCATTTTGGTGTAATTGAAAAAAATAAAATTGAGTGGTCTTCAACCGAAAGTATACTAGATTGGAATAAAAACGAAAGAGATCACAAGAGAATTCAACTTTATGAAGATAGTATTCTTCTGTCTCAATCAGAACCAGTAAATGTTCAATCATACAGTTTAAGTAACCCAAAATTAAACAATTTTGAAACTGTTAATAACTACGTTGACATGTTTTATCAGTATCTTTTTGGATCATCAAGTAGGGAAAGTGCTTTAGCTAGAAGAGGTATATATCTTACAAAACCAAAAGCAGTTTATCCATCACTCGGCTTGTATAAAGATATACTAATTACACAATGGAAACCTGAAGTATCAAGAATTGTTGGAAAAAAAAGAATCCAGTTCCCAGTTTTTCAATTCCAGTCAATTCGAAACCAAAAACTTGTTAGTAGAATTGATCAGGTTAACAATTCAATAAACGTATATTCAGCATTTTCTGCAAATGAAATTGATGCCAATGAAACAGGCATTGATTTTAATTTTTGGATAATGCCTGGACAATAATTTCTTGGAGGTATTTTTTTATGAAGCGTATTCTTATTACTGGAGCATTAGGGCAAATTGGATCGGAACTGACCGATGAACTGAGATCTATGTATGGAAATGACTCAGTAGTTGTATCAGATATTCGTGAGTCAAAAGATAAGGCTAAACAAAATGGACCTTTTGAAATAATCAATACTACCGATGCAAAAAGAATTAATGAGGTAGTGTGCAAATACGATGTTGGTCAAATTTATCATTTAGCATCAATTCTTTCTGCAAATGCAGAAAAAAACCCACAATTTGCATGGAACGTTAACATGAATAGTCTTTATAACATTTTAGAGATTGCTAGAGAGAAAAAGTGTTCTATTTTTACTCCTAGTTCTATCGCAGCATTCGGACCTAATTCACCATCAGAAAACACACCGCAAGACACTATTCAGAGACCTACATCAATTTATGGTGTTACAAAAGTTGCTGGGGAGTTGCTATGTGATTATTATTTCCAAAAGTTTGGCGTAGATGTAAGAGGCGTAAGATATCCTGGCTTAGTCTCCTGGAAAACCCTTCCTGGTGGTGGCACTACAGATTATGCAGTAGATATTTACTATAAAGCTATCGAAAAAAATAAATATACTTGTTTTTTGAATGAAAAGACTTCACTGGACATGATGTATATGCCAGATGCTATTAAAGCATCCATACTAGTTATGCAGGCAGATCCAGCCAAATTGATTCATAGAAACGCATTCAATGTTACCGCTATGTCTTTTACACCACCTGTATTGGCCGATAGCATAAGAAAATATATCCCAGAATTTACTATGGACTACGACGTTGACCCAGAAAGACAAGGCATTGCTGATTCATGGCCAGACAGTTTAGATGATTCTGCTGCAAGAGAACAATGGAATTGGAAACCAGATTTTACGTTAGATATGATGACACAAGACATGCTTGCTAATTTAAAGAAAAAACTTCAGAAAGGGGAATAAAATGGCAATACGGAAACTAAACAATGTTCTTTTAAAACAGATTGGTGAGTTAAAAAAAGCCGGAACATTAAAAAAACCAGAGCTAATTATTTGTGACGTAGTTAGGCCAAAAAATGATAATGGTCCTCGTTTTAAGGTTGAAGGTTATGATCAAGAATTCATTAAAATGAATTCTAATTCCTATCTGGGGCTATCATTACGGAAAGATATGATTGAAACAGAAGAAGCTGCAACAAAAAAATATGGAGTTGGTCCTGGAGCAGTAAGATTTATTTCTGGTTCTTTTGATATTCATAGAAAACTAGAAAAAGAGTTGGCAAAATTCCATAACATGGAAGAAGGAATGATATTTAGCTCTGCATACATGACAACGCTAGGGGTTATGGTCTCATTGATTACTCCAGAAACGATTGTTGTCAGTGACGCGCTTAACCATAATTGTATCATCAACGCCATGAAACTGGGAAGACCAAAAGCAAAATACATATATGATCATTTAGATTTAGAACAGTTAAAAGATTGTCTAGAGAGAGCAAAAGGGCAGTGTGACAGGATTATAGTTGTTACCGATGGTATTTTCTCTATGCGCGGCGAACATGCTCCTCTAGATAAAATATCCGAGATTTGTGAGCAATACAATGAGTTTTTCATAGAAGGAGTATTGCTTATGGTAGATGATTCTCATGGTGTTGGATCATTTGGTGAAAGCGGCAGGGGGACAATTGAATTCACAAATGCTAAAGGAGTAGACGTTTTAGTTGGAACTCTTGGAAAAGCATTTGGTGTGAATGGTGGATACACGGTAACAAGCAAAGCTATTATTGAATATTTACACCAAAAAGCACAAACGTATATTTATTCCAACCCTATTTCGCCGGGTGAGGCAGCAACTGCACTTAAGGCACTTCAAATAATCACTAGCGAAGAAGGGAAAGTGATTCTTTCTCATTTACGCGCAATGACAAAAAGGTTTAAAGAAGGATTAGTCAGCCTTGGTTACGAAACACTTGAGGGAGAGCACCCAGTTGTGCCATTGATGGTAAGGAATACTAAAGAAACATCAGAGATAGTTAAATTTCTAGAAGAAAATGGAGTATTGGCAACTGGATTGAACTTTCCTGTTGTTCCAAAAGGTGATGAAGAAATCCGTTTTCAAATATCAGGAGAGCACACTAAGTCAGATATAGACTATGTGCTTTCTGTTCTTGATGAGTATAAGAAGCTATAAAATAAGATGAAAAAATTAATCATCATTTCTTTGGGATTGTTTCTTTTAAGTTTTTCTTTCTTTGGTTGTTCTGAAGAAAACCTTGTAATGATACCAGACTTAAGAGGGATGGAAGTAACTAAAGCAAAGAGTAAGATAGAAGAATTGGGTTTAATTTTAGTTTCTGAAAAAGGATCATATTCTACCTCAGTTGAAGCTAATTATATTTTGGCTCAAGTGCCTTATCCTTTTACAGAAGTTAAAAAAGGTAGATCTGTTAGCGTAAAAATAAGCAAAGGACCACCAGTTGTTTTTTGCCCAGCATTAGTTGGTAAAAAATATGGAGAAGCAAGTCAAATTCTAAAAGATCTGAATTTGCATGTTTCGTCTTTAGTGGAAGTTAACGATTACAAAGAACTTGAACGGCAATTTGTAAAAGAACA
>JAGLCW010000252.1 GCA_023146045.1 Caldisericia bacterium | reverse complement strand
TCTTGTATAACAATTTTCAATTCAAACTCACAGTACGAAACTTCTTTCCCAATATATCTTCCTTCTGGAGATCATTTCTCAAATATACAACTATGTATTTCTCTAGATGATCAGATATTTCTTAGAGTTAACTCATTTATGTACATATACAATCTAGATGGTTCAATAAAAAAAACTTATCGTCTTAATAATATACCTGGCTTTGCTGGTTTGATAGGTAACAAATTTTCTCCAATCTATGAAAATACAATTGTTTTTAAGGAAAATTCTTCAAGTAATTGTTGGATTGGTTCTCTTGAAGATACTTCCGGCAAACAACCAAATATTTTATCCAACAATGAAGGTGTTCCAGTTACTGCAAGTGACATTACTTCTTTTAATGACACAATTACAATTCTACATGCACCTTTTGGTGATCTAAGAAATGCATACTCATCAATTTTTAACTTTGATACCTCTGGTAATTATCTTTCCTCTATTGAGTTAAACTTTCTGACCGAAATGCCTACATCAATTTCATATTCTACAGATGGTTATATTTGTTTGCTTTGTTCAAGTCACTATTTCTACATTCTTGATCCAAAAACTAACACCATCTTAAATGAGGGAATGATTGACGGTCTTTCATGGGATTCCCAATACTTAGAATCCTTTAGTTTCTGCGGAAATACATCTGACTCAATTTTGATTGCAGACCCTTATAGTGGAATTCTATCCTTTAAGAGCTCTGGAGTGTCTTCTTATATTCCTTTAGCAAAAAACAATGATACTTTCGCTCCATCAAGAGTTACTGGAGATAAGCTCAATATTTTTTCTTATGACTACCTATCAAACAAACTTTCCTACTACTTTAATGACAAACTTAAAGTATCAGTGCCGCTTCAAGATGTTTTATCAATGACAAAAAGTACATCCTACAACAATGATGTACTTTTGTTTCACTATTTAGACGATACGGTTTTTATTGTTGTTAAACATCTTAAGCTTTCAATAATTAAATACAGTTTCAACAGTAACAAAGCAGAACTGATAACTTTACCATCTTACATACCACCAAAATGTAGCGTTTTTTACAGAAGTAAGGATAAAACTTTCTTCATTTTTTCATGGTTTGATGGTATTTTATATTCATTCAACGA
>JAGLCW010000251.1 GCA_023146045.1 Caldisericia bacterium | reverse complement strand
AAATATAATTTTATAAAATTTGACCAAAACCACAGATATGCTGAACAATTAAATCTTGTAATTGCTGACAGTCTTAAAAGATTAATTATCCCTAGAGTAGAGAGAGAAATTCATTCTAATCTTAAAGAAATTGCTGAATCTAGGAGCATGTTTGTTTTTGGGAAAAATGTACATTATTTATTACTTCAAAAACCAATGGGTTCTATATCAATATTAGGAATTGATCCTGGATACAGAACTGGATCAAAATGGGCATTAATTGATTCAAATGGAGACTTACAAAAAGTCGGTGTTTTTTTCCATACACCACCTCATCTAAAGATTGAAGAAGCAAAAATGAATCTTTCTGACATTTGTTCAAAATTTCACCCAAAACTAATTGCCATAGGAAATGGTTCTGGGAGCTATGAAACTGCAAAATTTGTCTCAGATTGGATAAAAGAAACGAAAAGTAAAACAAAGTTTCGCATTATTTCAGAAGCTGGTGCTAGCGTATATTCGGCATCAGAAAATGCAAGAAAAGAATTCCCAAACATTGATGTAAGTTATAGGGGGGCTGTATCAATTGCTAGAAGGGTTCAAAATCCTTTGTCAGAGTTAATTAAAACTCCGCCAGAATCTTTAGGCGTTGGAATGTATCAACACGATCTTTTAGAAAGCATGCTTCACTCTTACCTAGATCAAGAAGTATCAATTGCCATAAACCAAGTTGGAGTGAATATCAACACTTCTTCTGTTACACTAATGCGACATATTTCTGGTTTATCTTTAAGTCTTGCTAAAAGAATTGTAGAGTACCGCTCACAGATAAAGTCATTTTCAAATAGAAACCAGTTACTTGAGGTTAAAGGACTTGGGAAGAAAACATTTGAGCAGTGTGCTGGTTTTTGTAGAATACCTGGCGGTGAAAATCCTTTTGACAACACAACAATTCATCCAGAATCATATAAAATTGCAGAAAAATTACTCAGAGATTCAGGTAGTTCGCAAAATGAATTTAAAGAAAATCCAGAAATTTCTATAGAAAAACTCTCGGGTCTCCATATATCTGACTGGAGTAAAAAAAATGAATTTCCGATGATTCTTTCAAAAGACATTGCTAATTCACTCTTACAGAATGTTAGTGATTTCCGTGATCTACTCGAAGATCCAATTTTATACTCTAAATGTCTATCCTTTGAAGATTTACACGAAGGTATGGAGTTAAAGGGAACTACAAGCAGCATAACAGATTTTGGAATTTTCATTGATATTGGAATCAAATACAGTGGTTTTTCACCACTCCCAAGAACTACATTTGAAGATATTTATAAAAAATACCCTATAGGAAGTCCTGTTGATATAATTATCTCTTCATTAGATAAGGAAAGAAAGCGTATTCAAGTTCAATTCAAATAATACAAACCAAGCAGAATATTACTTTATATAAGCTTTTTCAATATATACTTCTTCTAATGGTTCATCAAATTTATCTGTTTCATACGAGTCAATAGCTATCACAACGTCTACTCCACCAGTCACCTGACCAAAGGCAGTGTATCTTCCATTTAAGTATTGTATTCCGTTTGGATTTGTTACAATAAATATTTGAGATTGGTTGGTATTTGGTCCTCTATTTGCCATTGCTACTACTCCATAACGAAGAGGTATCGATCTAACATCATAATTAAAAGTAAACCCGCCACCAGTTAACTGTTCAACATATTCATCGGTTAATTCTAGATCTTCTGGGTTTATTTCATCTGGGATGTTGTAATCAAGAACATCCATGCTTTTACTACCTTTTTTAAATGCACCAGTTTGAATAACTTCTCCATTTACCACCCTATGAAATCTTTTCCCATCATAAAACCCGTCTTTTATTAAGGTTAAAACATTACTAGAATTTTTTGGAGCTAACCATGGGTATATTTCCATTTCAATATTACCTATATTAGTTTCGAAAACCACTTTTGTTGGTCGTTTTTTCCCGCATCCAGAAATAGTAATTGACACTAAAACAACAATTACTAATGAAATAATTAATCTTTTTTTCATAATGATTTCTTCCTTATTGATTGCCTAATTGTCCAGCAACAAATCCAGTTGTTAAAGCAATTTGTAAATTATATCCACCAGTTTTCCCAGAAACATCTATTATTTCACCTGCAAAAAATAAATTCTTTACAAGTTTTGATTCCATGGTTTTAGGATTAATTTCTTTCACATTAACACCACCCAATGTAATCATTGCATGTCCAATTTCATTTTTTCTCATGTTAGTTATTGTTTGTTTTTTTATCTGATTAAAAATGCTTCTCTCTTCTTCTTTTGAGAAAACGGCTCCTGTTCTATCTAGGGGGAAATCAACATTTTCTATCATTGTATCTGTAACACGCTTTGGTAAAAACTTTTTTAACCATTTACTTAACACTAATTCAGAACCTTTTTCCCTAAATGAAGACACAGATTTTTTCCATTGACCAATCGACAATGATGGTAAAAAGTCAATTTCTACATCTTCTTCTTCAAAAGACTCTAGACTAGCATTTAAAACGACTGGGCCGGATATACCATTATTTGTAAACAAAAAATCTCCTGTAAAAGCTTTGTTTAGTTTCTTTAATGTAATATTTACATTTTGGATAGATATTCCTTTGCAATGTCCCCATGCGAAAGAATCTGAATTAAATGAAGTTAACCCTGGTTCTAAATTTTCAATAGTATGTCCAAAATTTTGAGCTAAAGTAAACCCAGTACCATCAGATCCAGTTTGTGGGTAGCTTTTCCCACCAGTGGAAACTATAAGAGAGGTGCATTCTATCGAAGTTTCAGATTTTTCTTTTTTAATATGTATTTCGAAAGTTCCTCCATCAAGCGTTTTTACAGAATCAACATATCCATGGTTGATTGAAATATGATTTTGTTGTAGTAATGTAACAAAACAATGTCTTATTGTTTCAGCCTTATTTGATTCAGGGAATACTGCCCCTAACTTCTCAGTTATCAGTTCAACATTATTTTCTTTAAAAAAATTTATTGAATCTTCTGAAGAAAATTGGTAAAGAGAAGAAAACAGAAAAGAAGGATTTCTTGTTACGCCTTTTAAAAAATCTTTAACAGAAAAATTTGCGGTAATATTGCAACGACCTCCTCCGGTTAGTAGAAGTTTTTTCCCTGGAGAAAGACATCTCTCAATTATGCAAACGCTGCCATGTTTACTTGCCTGTATTGCTGCCATCATACCGGATGGTCCGGCACCAATAACTATTGCATCAAATCTCTTCATCTTTAAGCTCCTTCAAAATATCTTTGAAGTTTTTGTAAGCTTTACCTGCATCACTTTCTTTGATATCTTCTACAGTTTTTTTCATTTCAATTGCAAACAGTTTTTTTTCTAGTCTTTGAATTGATTGGTTAAGAACCATTTCAATTCTAGATGGACATTTCTCTGAATCTTTAAATTCTTCCAATACAGCTAATGCTTGTTGGTCTTCTATCCTCGCTATTCCTTCAATGGCAGAACGTACAATCTTATCGCTTACATCACTCAGCAATAATTTTAGTGGCCCAATTCCTTTTTTTGAATTAAATCTTCCTATTGCTCCTGCTGCAGCTGCTCGAACATATTTATCCGGATCATTCAAGCACCCAATAATACTGTCAAGTGACTTTGGTGCAGCTATTACTCCAAGAGATGAAACAGCTATTCTTCTAACTCCGGGGTTACTGTCGTTCAGTAAATTTAAAAGAGAATGCGCAGCTCGTGCGTCTTTCAATCTTCCAAGGCCCTCTGCTGCTCTGGCTCTTACTGATCCGGATTCATCTTTTAACGCTACAATTAAAGGGGTTAATGCTGAAACATTTTTTGTACTCCCAATTGCTTCAGCACAGGCACTTCTTACTTTTTCATCTAAATCTAATCTTAGTGTAAGCATTAGTTCTTGAAAAACATGCTTATCTTTAACAGTACTAAGAACTTGAACGATCTCTACGCGATTTTCAAATGTATCATCTTTTAAAAGGGATATAAGTCCATCATAGTCTCTATTTTTTTTCAATATTTCTATAATATTGTAGTTCATGCAAACCTCACAATGCCTGGTATGGAATAATTTTTACTGGCCCAAGAAGTCCTTGTCGTTTAGTAAGTCCTATTGATTGTATGCTTATGCTTCCAGTTACATGGATTTCAATTACATTTTCGCCCTTACATGACGTTTTTTGTACTAAATACCTATATGGAGGCCAACAGCGTAATCCAAATGGTTGTCCATTAAAAAAAACTTCAGCGTTATCTCTAACTTCCCCCAAATCAATAACCAATCCAAAATTTAAATACTCGTTTGGTAAATTAAATTTCTTTTTATATATCGCATTAAAGACTCCAGTCTTTTTATATTTAAGTTGTTGTAGCGAAGACAAATAAGACTGGAACGGATCAGAATTTTCGAATTGTATAGCCCACTCTCCTCTTAAAATAAAAGAGGACGGGATTCCGCTTACAGTTAATGGGATACCTCCTATGTTGTAGCTTCCGTTGTGGAACACAAAAATAGATGATTGTGAAACTTCCTTTTCTGAGTCATAAACAAAAAGTTTAGATTCATATGGGTACATCCTAATGGAATATATATCTTTTTTCTCATGATATCTTACTCTAATAGGTTGAACTTTCCCTGTCTCTGCATTCCACATCTCTAACTTATGTTGATCTGGGAATACAACTGCATTATTTTTGATATCTGGACCAGTGTTTGCAATCATATAAAAATGCTTTTTTTCATCTTTTCTATGAACTATGTGAATATTTGGATCGGGGTCAAGCAATTTTATGTCCATAATTTGAAGCTTTTGAAAAACACTAAAAATTGGTTCCAGGTTCATTGAATATGTAAAAGTGTTAGTTATCTCATCTTGAGGAAAATAAAATACGTTGTCTGACCTTAACACCATTGCTAGTGCAACATCAAATTCATCTTGCTGTTCTACATTAACGCATGTACTTGGTAAAGTGTGCAGGAGCATGACATTCCCACCGCTGTCTATAAATTCTTGCAATCTGATTAACTCTGATAGATATAAACATTGTGATCTACAAAATACAAGAAGCTTAAATGGTAATGTTTTTTCCATTAATTTGTCGTGGTTAATAAAATTATGATCAATTTGATGTGATAGCAGTTGATTTGAAAACTCACTCAATAAAGATTCAATCATATCTACCGTATCCCATTTGTTTGGTGCCATAAACCCGTAAGATGTTTTAATCGGGTAGAAAACACCAATTTTGCACACCCTCTGGCTGTTGGACAAAATATAGCTCATTCTTTTTATGTAATTTGAGTATGACGAAAAGTACTTCCAGTATGAGTATTTTGAGACATGAGGATCGTCTGGATCTCCATAAAGCAATACTTTGTCAATTCCTTTGAGATATTCCCAGTCTGCGTTTGCCTTCATTTGTTGAAGTGTAGATTCCCATTGACTAAATGCATATGTCTCAGATATTGTCCTTTTTTCTTTACTAATCCAAGAAGCTGATGAAGTTAGTTTTTCAGCATAAGAAAAAACTGCAGACGATATATCAGAATGTCTATAATTCTGAATTGATTCATTTAAAAATTCATCGAAATGAAATCTACCAATTATTGGTATCTTTTTAGATTCACAAAATTCTTGTATTTTTTTTGTGTAGAATTTTTTAAATATATTGTTTAAGGAAAGATAATACTGAACTCTATGGCGACTTATGCTCTCTGGATCATCAAACCATAAATGATAAATCTCATCCTTTTGTATAGTGTTTTTGACGTCAGATCCCCAGTCAATCAGTTTGTCGTGCCAAAGTAATTTTTTGCCATTTGATGATTCCGATATTTCTCTGATCAATCTATAAAACCCCACTGGCTCTACAAAAAATCCCAGTATTGATTTTCCAATTTCATCCTTAAACTGCTCGTAGTAATGAGATAGATCTACTTTATCTTTTTGAGGGATATCTAGTGGTTGCTCCAAAAATAATAGCACTTGGTCAGCTTCATCAGATAGTAAAACAATTCTATCTTTCGTTGTCACATCTGGAATGTACTGAAACCTATCTCCTTTTTGTAAAAACAAAGCTCTAATCTTGTTGTCATACTGAGCCAAGTTTAAAACTCTATTTTCAAAAACAGGATACCTTAACAATCTTAATGTAGAAAAATCCAGAGATGATTCTTCTGTGAATATCCATTCTTTCAGGCTTAACCAAAATCTGAAATTGTTTTTTTGGCAAAATAAATAAATTGGTTTTTTTACAACATCTGGAAGAGCTTCTAGATCTACTGCATCAACAACACATTCAGTAATTCCATGTTTATGGTATTCTCTTATTGTTGCTAAAATTTGATCAAGGTTTGCATCTGCTTTCCAGTGCCATACTGGGACTGGACCATAATCATTGTTTGTATTTGTAAAAGATTGCACAATACTCATGTTAGAGATAGTACCAGAAAACCAAGTACATTGTAAAACTCACCTAGTCTCAATAAAAAAGCGGAAGAACTCTCTCCGCTTTTTTATTGTTAAATATTTAATATTCTTGTGGTAATTTTGAAAGATCAGCAAGGTTTATTACTGGTCCATGTTTACAAACATAAAAATTACCAACGTTACATCGACCACATTTTCCAATTCCACATTTCATTTTATTTTCAAGAGTTGTATAGATATTTTCTGGAGAAAATCCCATTTTTTCTAAAATAGCAAGAGTAAACTTTATCATTATGGGTGGCCCACAGACTATTGCTACTGAGTCTTTACCTCCCTTAATGTTTGATTCCTCAAGAACTGTTGGCACAAAACCAACATGCCCCTTCCAATCAACTGTACAGCCATTTTCAGGCTTTTCTCCTCCGGGATCAACTGTTGTGATAAGATTTACATCTTCTCTTTTTTCCCATTCATTCAACTCATTTTTGTAAACTAAATCTTGGTATGTCCTTGCCCCATACACTATATTTACGTCTTTAAATTTATCTCGTAGATCTAGTGTATTCCATATGAGGCATCTAACTGGTGGAAGCCCTATCCCGCCAGCAACAAATGTAATATTTTTCCCATAAAACTTTTCTTCTATTGGGAAACTATTACCGTAAGGACCTCTAAACCCAAGTGTATCTCCTATATTCATATTAGCCAGTTGTGTAGTTACACGTCCTGCTATTCTAAATGTACATTCAATATAGTCTTTTCTTGTTGGAGATGAAGCAATACAAAACGTAGATTCTCCTGATCCAAAAGCAGAATACAAGCCAAACTGTCCAGCTTTAAAAGAAAATTTCTTTGCTTCTTCTGGTTTCTTAAAATTTAACTTAAATGTTTTTGTATTTGGAGCTTCTTCTTTTATATCTACAATCTCCATCAAAAAGGGCTTGTAAACATTTTCTGACATCATTTGCCTCCTTTTGTTGCTTCTTTATCAATTCTTTTAAGAATATCTAAGATGTTAACTCCTGCTTCACAAACCCTACTACATCTTCCGCAGCCAGTACAAGATACTTGTCCAAAAAGATCAATATAATAGCTGTATTTGTGAGATATTCTTTGGCGATATCTTTGGTATGACTGACTTCTTGGATTATGGCCAGAAGCATGTTTAGTGAAATAAGGCAATGTGCATGCATCCCAATTCTTTGTTCTAACACCCTTCCACATGGATGCGTCATCCGTTATGTCAAAACAATGACATGTTGGACAAACAAATGTACATGCTGCACAGCTCAAACAATTTGCTCCAAATTCTTCCCACAAAGGGCTTTCAAAATTATTCTCAATCCAGGTTTTAATTTTTTTTGAATCGAATACTACTGGAATATCTTTTTCGGCAATTTTTGGATACCCTTTTTCTGGAGTAAGTTTTGCATTAAAGAAATTCGAATTTTCTTTTAAGAAGTTCTTTCCTTTTTCAGATATTGCTTTTGCTTTCCATCCAGTTGAACATACGCGTTCTAATAATACATCAGAACCAGTTTCATTTCTTGGTGATCCACCAACAGAAGTACAGAAGCAATTTTCATCCATTTCATCGCATGCTATCGTAATTATTATAACTTTTTTTAGACGTTCTAAATAAAACTCATCTTTAAAATCCCAATTGAATAGTTTTTTCATTAAAGGCAAAGATGAAGCATCGCAAGGACGCCCACCAAACACAACCAGCGGTTTTACTGGTGGTAAATCTTCTAGAGTAACACCATTGTGGTTAATTCTATACTTAAGAATAGGTTCAAATCTTGGTAGTAATGCTTCTTTAATTGAATTAACTGTAATAAAATAATCAAATGATAATTCTGAATTTTGATTTAATTTTGAAATAAAAGTGTCATTTCCTTTTTTGACAGGACCAAATACTTCAATTTCGGAGTTTTTGGTTAAATTACCGAGCATTTCTTTAGCTTTATCATAGTCAATATATTGTTCAGCCATCATTCCCTCCTATCGTATAAATTCTTCGTCATCTTCTTTGCGGAAGGTTGTAAGAGGTGGCTGAGCTTCAGGATCAAATCCTGCTTCCCAATCAAACTTATCTTTTGCTTCCTCTTGAAGAGAACGATTTAAAAGCATAAGTGGAATATTTGCAGGACAAACCCGTTCACATTCTCCACAGTCAATACAACGACCAGACAAATGAAGTGCCCGTACTATATTCCATGCAAAATTCCCACGTGGATTTGATCTTGTATCAATCCATTGTGGGTTATTGAAATCTACAATACATCTCTCGCAATAGCAAAGCGGACAAACTTGTCTGCATGCATAGCACCGAATGCATTGTGAAAGTTCTTCTTTCCAAAAGTTCCATTTTTCTTCTTTTGTTTTTTTATTGAATTCTTCAATATCTTCATGGCGGACAACAGTCTCTTTGGATATTCTTTCATCAATTGGTGCTCCGATTACAACATCTGCTAAATGTGGATTTCTTACTTTGCAGTAGCTGCATTTTATATTTTCTTCTGTCCCATCTGGAGACATAACATGATCACATGTCATTCCAATTATGAAAATTTTCTCTCTCACAAGCTGATTTTCTGAAAGAAGCACAACTATAGCCCTAATGTCGCAACCTTTTGCAACAACAGCAACTTTGGATAGTGCTTTAATGTCTGGTCTATTTAGATATGTGACTAGATTACTTAAGCAATACTCATTAAAGACTAACTTATCAGCATCATCAGGATTTTTTATCAAAAGTGGTTTTGCTTTCTTTTCACCGGCACTTTGATAGCCAATCAGTAAATCGACTTCTTTATTCATTAACAGTTCTTTTGCTTTTGCAATAAGTTCTTTCACGATCTACCTCTCTTCCTGATCAAGATTATGATATTCATCGAAAGGTCCAAGCTCTTTTATTTTCTCAGAAACTTCATTAACGAGTCTTGCAAATTTTATTCCCTCAGAAGCACTGCACCAGGCAAAAATAACTCTTTCGTTGTCTATGCCTAATTCTGAAAGCAAACGCCTCATCATGATAAACTTTCTTCTAGCATTATAATTTCCCTCGTTATAATGACAGTCCCCTGGATGACAACCTGATATCAAAACTGCATCTGCACCTTTTTCAAAAGCTGCTACAATGAACATCGGGTCAATTCTACCACTGCAAGGAGTTTTTATAATCCTAATATTTGGTGAATATTTAAATCTTGATGTTCCGGCTAAATCTGCTCCAGCATAAGTACACCAATTACAAACAAATGTTACAATTTTTGGTTCCCAGTTTTCAGACATATGTTTCTCCTTTCTACAGTTCCGCTAAGGCATTTATTTCTGCAAATAATTCTGCATCGGTAAAACCTTTCAGCTCAATGCTACGTGATGGGCAACTTGGAGTACAAGTTCCACAACCAACACATAAACCTGGATTTACATCAGCAACTTGACGAAGCACTTCACCTTTTCTATTACAAATATCTTTTAATTGAATAGCCACAAACGGACATACTCTTATACAATTCTGACATGCTACGCAAGTCGCTTCGTTAACAAAGGCAACAACTCCATCTTTATGCATTTCATCTTTCGATAACAAACCTAGTACTTTCGCCGCAGCCCCACTTGCTTCAGATACTGAATCTGGAATATCTCTTGGGCTTAATGCACATCCAGCAAGGAATACGCCAGCAGTCGAGCTCTCAATAGGTTTTAGTTTTGGATGAGCTTCTGTAAGAAATCCGTTTTGGTCATAGCTAATACCTAATTTTTGAGCAAGCTCTTTAATTCCATCTGGGGCTTCCATTGCCGTTGCTAGAACAACAAGGTCACATTTTATTTTTACTTGAGAGTTTGTTAGCGTATCGGCCCCTTCTACAACCAGGTCTTCTCCGTCTTTGTAAACCTGAGATACTCTACCTCGAATATATTGAGCTCCTTCTTTTTCTTGAGCTCTTCTTACAAATTCTTCATAGTTTTTACCATTAGACCTAACATCAATGTAGAACACATAACAGTTCCCGTTGTGTACTTTATGTCGATACAACATAGTCTGTTTTGCTACATACATGCAACATATCTTTGAGCAATATGAATGATGATGCTCAGGATCTCTTGAGCCTACACATTTTACGAAAACCACAGTTTCTGGAAGTTTGCCGTCCGATGGGCGTTGTAACTCTCCCAAGGTCGGACCAGAAGCACAGACCATTCTTTCAAACTGTAATGCTGTAACAACATCTTTATATCTACCACCGCCATACTCTGGAAATTCTGAAACAGGCATAATTTTGTAACCAGTTGTTACTACAATTGCACCAACTTCAACTTCAACAAGTCTATCTACATCATCGTAATTGATAGCTTTTGTTGGACAAACCTTTTGACAGATACCACATCTATCTTTGGTTAATTTTAAACAGTTTTCCGGATCAATTCTTGGTCTGCTTGGAATAGCTTGAGGGAATGGGATATATATTGCTTTTCTTTTTCCAAGTCCTTGTTCAAATTCTGATGTTACTTTTACAGGACATTTTAGCCAACAAGTACCACAACCAGTGCATAAATCGGTATCTACATATCTTGCTTTTTTCCTAATAGTAGCCTTAAAGTTACCAACATATCCTTCTACTTTTTCTATTTCAGAAAAGCTCATTATTTCTATTAGCGGATCTTGTGAGACTTCAACCATTTTAGGAGTTAGAATACATTGAGAACAATCTAATGTAGGAAATGTTTCATCTAAAGCTGCCATTTTCCCACCAATGGAAGATTCTCTCTCAACCAAGACTACCGGAACGCCACCTGCAGCAATATCTAGTGCAGCCTGTATACCTGCAACACCACCACCGATAACAAGAGCTTTCTTTGTAACTGGTATTTTAATATCTTCAAGAGGATGGTTTCTTTTTACCTTTTCGACCATCATTCTTATCAAATCTATAGTTTTATCGGTTCCTTCGTCTTTGTTATCGTGGACCCAAGAACATTGTTCACGAATATTTGCCATTTCTAGCATATATGGGTTCATCCCTGCATCTTTAGCAGCCTTACGAAAAGTTTTTTCATGCATTCGTGGTGAACAGGAAGCTACCACGGCACCTGTTAAGTTATGCTCTTTAATTGCATTTTTTAGCAGTGTTTGACCTGGATCTGAACACATATATTTGTAATCTACAGAATATACAACTCCAGGTATATTGCCACTAATCTCAGAAGCTTTACTTACATTAACTGTTTCAGCAATGTTTGAACCACACCAACAAACAAATACACCAATTCTTGCCATGCTTCACCTCCTTTTATTACAATATTCCCTTGCTTTTAAGCAATGGGAAGGGGTCAACAAATAAGCGATCAAGTTGGAGCACTTTGGGATCTAATCCAAAAGCAAGACCAATTAGTTGTGTGTAGTATATAATTGGAAGATCAAACTTTTCTCCATAACGTTCTTCAATTTTTTTCTGTCTTAAATCAAGATTATTATGGCATAATGGGCATAAAACTGTTATACATTCTGCCCCATTCTGTTTAGCCATTCTTAAAATCTCATATGTTAAATCTAGAGTGATTGGAGTATCCGATATTGCGGTGCCTGCTCCACAACATTTTGTTTTAAAAGGCCATTCTACTGGGCTAGCTCCACAAGCCTCTACCAAGTCATCCATTTTCATTGGGTTTTCTGGATCATCGTATTTCATTAACTCTTGTGGTCTTACAATCAAACACCCATAATAAGAAGCAACTTTTAATGCGTTTAAACTCTTAGTTACTTTTTCTTTAATTCTATCTAGCCCGTATTCGTCGTGTAAAATGGAGGAAAAATGTGATATTTTCATTTTTGCTTCAATCTCTTTACCAACAGCTTCTTTCACATCAGCTGCTAATTCTCCGTTTTCATTAAGCACTTCTTTTGCTTCAAGCACATGAGCTAAGCAAGCAGGACATTGCACCATAATATCTTTTTTTTCTGAATTTGCTGCGTCAAGCGTCATAGCTGAAAGAGATGTGTGTATAATCTTATCTACAGCATGCATCGAACTTGCTCCGCAACAAACCCAATCCTTTAGTTCTTTAATTCCTAAATCAAGAAAGTCAATCAATGCTAGTGTAGAAGCATCAAATTCAGGTGACGTTGATTTTGCACTGCAGCCAGGATAGTATCCGTAGTTCATTTTGATCCCTCCGTTTCTTTTAGCTTACGCTCTCTAATTTTTTTAGCCCTCTTCATCATGGTTCTTATTTCTTTAGCTCTTTTAGTGTGAATCTTAAGGCTAATTTTTCTTTTCTTCAACATAAGAGGAAAAAGTGGAACATCGTGTAGTAATTCTTTTGATCTAAGGTTGTATTCTCCCACCATTCCAGGTTCATAAACTCTTCCAAACATATAAATTATGCTCTGGAATGCTTTTTCTAGAAATCGCGTTTTTGATTTAGGTTTTATATTTCTTGCCACTGCCATCCTTCTAAGTCCATCCATGACGCCTTTTATGTCTACGCCTTGTGGACACCTAGTCGAACATGTTTCACAAAAAATACAATACCAAATCGTTCTGCTATTTAAAACTTTTTCTTTCATACCTAATTGAGAAAACCGGATTATCTGAGAAGGAGAAATATCCATCTCAAAATTCATAGGGCATCCTGCTGTACATTTTCCGCATTGATAACACTTTCTGATGTCAGTACCGGATTCTTTTTCAAGCTCCTTGCCAAAATCTAGAAGATTTACTTCTCTGCCTATTTTAATTAGCACTTGCAACCCCCTTCATCAAATCACCCTTCGTATAGGCCATAGCTTCCAATTTTTTAATTCTTTTTTCAATTGGAGGATGAGTAGAAAACAAATCTTTAACATTAACGCTACTAAACGGTTCTGAAATAAACAATGGGTTCACTGCAGTATTTTGAATTTTTGATTTCACATGAGTAGATGAAATTTTCTTTAAAGCATCAGCCAATGCTTTTGGATTTCTTGTCAATAATGCCGCATTTGAATCAGCAAGATACTCTCGTTGACGAGAAATAGCCATTTGTATAACCTTACTCGCCAATGGAGCAAAAATTATTAGTAAAAGCCCAATCATAGCCATTAAACTACCACCAGAATCATTACTTCTTCTTCTATTATATCCTCCGAACCAAAGTGAAGTTCTATATATTGACGATACAATAACTACAGCCCCAACCATTATTGAAACAGTTGTAACAAACAAGATATCTCTATTTTGAATATGAGACATTTCATGAGCGATTACACCCTGAAGCTCAGCGCGATTCAATCTTCGCAGAAGGCCATCTGTAACAGCAATAGATGAGTGTTCCGGGTCCCTTCCAGTTGCGAATGCATTTGGAGATGAATCTTGGATGATATACACTTCTGGTTTATCTAATCCTGAAGCTATTGCCATTTCTACAACAACATCGTTCAATACTTGATAGTTATCCTGGGTAGCTTTCTTTGCTCTAACAGATTTTAAAATAATTTTATCTCCAGCAAAGTAACTTGAAATTGCTGAAACGATAGCTATTCCAAATCCAATGAGCAAACCAATGATTCCTTTGTCAAAAAAATAAACCCCAACAAAGTAGCAAACTGCCATTGAAAATAATGACATAACAATAATTAAAATCACAGAATTACGCTTATTCTTTTCTATTTGATCGTAAATCAACAATATCCTCTTTTTAGTTAAGCTTCAAAATTTAGATCTACCTTAGGGGCATTGCTAACTTTTTCAATTTCTACTTCAAAATAATCCTGTTTTTTGAATCCAAATATTGATGCAACAATGTTTCTAGGGAAAAGCATAATTTCTTCATTAAATTTTAACACAATATCATTGTAGAATTGACGTGAAAACGCAATTCTATTTTCAGTATTAGTTAGCTCTTCTTGCATTTTCATTAAATTCTCATTAGATTTTAGGTCTGGGTATTTTTCTGCTACAGCAAACAATTGCCTTAATGCTCCAGTAAGTACATTTTCTGCCTTACCTTGAGAAGCTACAGAACTTGAGCTAATACAAGTATTTCTTGCTTGTATTACTGCCTCTAGCGTTTCTTTTTCATATTTCATATAGCCTTTAACCGCATTTACAAGGTTTGGAATTAGATCATACCGTCTTTTTAGTTCTACATTGATTTGTGCCCAAGAATTTTGAATTCTATTTTTTAATCTGATTAGCTTGTTATATGTTGACCATACAAATATCACTAATACTGCTAATACTCCAAGAATGATCCACATCATTTTTAGCCTCCATGCAAACTACTAAAACTAAACAATACTTTTTTTAAATATATTTTAATCCTTCATAAATTGGAAATTTTTTAGTTAGTTCTAATACTCCATTGGCAACATTATTCAAATACTGTTCATCTTCATTATGCGCCAATGCGTCATATATAAAGGCTCCAATTTCTTCCATTTCTGGTTCCTTCATACCTCTTGTTGTTATTGCTGGTGTTCCTATACGAATACCACTTGTTACAAAAGGTTTTTCTGGATCAAATGGAATTGTGTTTTTGTTTACTGTGATTCCGACTGCATCAAGAATTTTTTCTGCCTTTTTACCAGTAAGATTTATTGGTCTTAAATCAACAAGCATTAAATGGTTATCTGTTCCGCCAGATACAATCCTTAAACCCTTTTCTGCCAATACTTGTGAAAGCTTTTTGGCATTTGCAATTACCTGCATTTGGTATTCTTTAAACTCTGGTTTAAGTGCTTCTTTAAATGCAACAGCCTTAGACGCAATTACATGCATAAGTGGTCCGCCTTGGATTCCAGGGAATACAGCTTTATTTATTGCTTTTGCATATTTTTTGCTACAAAGTATCAAACCACCCCTTGGTCCTCTTAAAGTTTTATGTGTTGTAGTTGTGACAAAATCTGCATATGGAATTGGGCTTGGATGTAATCCTGTTACAATGAGCCCGGCAATATGTGCTATGTCAGTCATTAAATAAGCACCGACACTATGTGCTATCTCTGCAAATTTTTTAAAATCTATTATTCTTGGGTATGCACTTGCCCCAGCAACAATCATTTTGGGTTTGTGTTCCTCAGCCATTTTTGCTACTGCATCATAGTCAATTTGTTCAGTTTCTGGATTTACTTCGTATTGAACGGTTGAAAAATATTTTCCGGATATTGATAGGGGATGTCCGTGAGTCAAATGGCCACCGTGCGATAAATTCATTCCCATTATTAAGTCACCGGGGTTAAGAACGGCGAAATATACAGAAGTGTTTGCTTGTGCTCCAGAATGAGGCTGAACATTTGCATGTTCTGCTCCAAACAATTCTTTAGCTCTTTCTATTGCTAAAGTTTCAGCAATATCTACATATTCACAACCACCATAATATCTTTTTTTTGGATATCCTTCAGCATACTTATTTGTTCCTACAGAGCCTAATGCTTCTAAAACTGCTTCTGAAACAATATTTTCAGACGCTATTAATTCTAGTTTTTCTCTTTCACGTTGCAGTTCACCCTGCAAAGCTTCTGCGATTTCAGGATCTACTTGAGATAAATGTTCTAGTTTCATATGTTATTTCCCCTCCAACATGTGGATTTTATTAATACGCCTTAAATGACGCCCCCCATCAAAGGGAGTATTTAAAAAAGTTAGAATGATGTTCTGTGCCATCTCGTTCCCAATTAAACGTCCACCGAGACATAATACATTGGCATTGTTATGGAGACGTGATAGTTCAGCAGATAGTGTTTCTGAGCAAAGTGCAGCTCGAATTCCTTTCATTTTATTTGCGGCCATTGAAACGCCAAGTCCACTACCGCAAATCAAAATTCCACAGCAATCACCTTGTTGTTGGATAGAAGAACAAACTTTCTCAGCGAAGTCTGGGTAGTCTACAGAGCAATCATTGTTGTATGGACCCAGATCTTCAAATGTTATTTTTTCTTTCTTCAACCAATCAACAACAGCCTTTTTCAAATCGTAACCACCATGATCAGAAGCAATAAACACTTTTTCGATCTTCATGCCTATGATTATATGAAAGCCATGTTTATTGTAAATGTTAAATTGTTGCATAAGGGTGACAAATATTGCCATTTTTGATTATAAAAAATACAATAATGCTATAGTAAAAAAATGAAAGGATTATTTTATGAAAAAATATATAATTTTTGATTTTGAAACAACCGGGTTATATCCACCAAAAGCTTCTCCTGTTCAACTGTCGTACATCACTCTAGGAGAAGACTTATCATTTTCTACTGCAAAAAATTTTTACTTTTCTGTCCCGTTTATCCCCATAGAAGCTAGTAGAATTCATGGATTAACTGTAGAAAAACTAGCAAAATTAAATGCAAAAAGTATTGAAGAATTCAAAAATGAAATTGCAAATGATTTTTCATCTGAAGAAACAACAGTAATTGCTCATAATTACTCATTTGATCGCAAATTCTTCCAGAGTTATATTGGAGAAATTCACTTTAAAAGTTTTTGCACCATGACATACTACACTCCAATAATTAAAATACCTGGAAAAATAAATTCTTATAAATGGCCAAGGTTATCGGAGTCCTTAGAATACTTGGGGATAAGCAACTCAGAAGTTTTAAAAGAATGTAATTCAATTTTCTCAAATCAAAAAATTGGTTTCCATGATTCCCGTTTCGATGTAACATGTATATTTAAAATGATTCAATTAGATCATGATTTGAAAAAGTCGATTGAAAGTAGCGCCAAGGAGAGTTGAACTCCTGTCTGGGGATTGAGAGCCCCCCGAACTAACCGCTGTTCTATGGCGCCAAAAAACTGCCCGACTAGGGGTCGAACCTAGACTTTCCTGAACCAGAATCAGGTGTGTTGCCAATTACACCATCGGGCAATGCGAAAATTATTGTACAAACATATGCATAAAGTGCAACTTTTACACCGTGTTATATGAGGCTAAAGGTAAGTTTGAAAAAACTTCAAAGTTAAGTGAATCTGGACCTTCAGCTTTGAATCTTAAAAACCCAGCATAGGCTATCATTGCTGCGTTATCAGTAGACAATTTTTTTGCTGGTTTAAATACTGGAACACTTAGTCCATCGCTAAGAGTCTTATAAAGATTCATGTTCGCAGATACTCCACCAGAAATAGTTAACGCTCTTACGGGATATTTTAAAACCACTTTTTTTGCAGTGACTAAAACATGCCTAAACAAAGCATACTGATAAGAAGCACATAGATTTTGTTTTTCTTTTAACAAATCCTCAGAAGACAAAGAAGTTATTACATGCATAACAGAAGTTTTTAAACCAGAAAAGCTCATAGCTAAAGGATCTTTTTTAACTTTTGGAAGTGGAAACTGATATGCCTTACTGTTCCCTTCAATTGCTAGTTTTTCTATCAAAGGTCCAGCAGGATACAAAATACCAATTTGTTTACCAAATTTATCAAGAGATTCTCCGCAAGCATCGTCTACTGTTGATGAAACTTTCAAATACTTACCGGATTTTTCAACAAGTACAAACTCTGTATGCCCACCAGAAATTACTAAACCCATATATGGAAATGGAACTTTTTGAGTTAACAATGGAGACAATAAATGGCCTTCCATATGATTGATTCCTTTAATTGGTTTTTTCAATACAACACTCAGCCCTCTTGCATATTCAACTCCAACAAGTAGCGACCCCACTAATCCAGGACCTTTGGTAACAGAGATTAAATCTATGTCGCTCCACTTAATTTGTGCCTTCTCAAGAGATTCAAAACAAACATGTGATATTAGTTCTAAATGCTTTCTTGATGCAATTTCTGGAACAATCCCACCGTATTTTGCGTGAAATTCTGTTTGAGATGAAAGAACATTAGATAAAATTTCTCCATCAGAATTTACTACTGCTACTGCAGTGTCATCACAAGAAGTCTCAATGCCAAGAATATTCATATATTTCCTCTCATTGTTTTTTGAATAACTGATCCTCTGTTCTAAAGTATTCTGGAATAACTTTTCGTGTTGTTTCTACTTCCTCAAAAACACTTGGAAGTGTAAACTTTGGTTCAATGTAAGTCATATTTTTTTGTTCTGCTAATTCTTTATCATTTGTGTAAATGAGTGCATTTTCAAACCCTATTTTTTTTTGTTTCAGTACATCTTTTGTTAGTACTAAGAAAGTTTCTTCAAGAACAGAATTTTTAATGAATCCTAGATACCCTTCTCTGGCAGAGGATGGAATAAAAATTTTTATGGTGTCTTTACAGTCAGAAATTCCTGTCTCTAACCATTGGAATGTGTTAATTAATCTAATAGGAATTTGCAAAACATCGACAAAGGTTTTTGATATTGCTAATCCAGTTCTGATTCCAGTAAAATACCCAGGTCCATTAACAACCCAAACATGACCAATATCTTTTATGTCTATTTTTTGTTTCTGCATAAGGCAGTACAAATCAAAAACAAAAGTATTTTCACTTTTTTGGAGTGAACTTTTTTTAATGCTTTCTATAACTTTTAGGTTTTCATATAGAGAGATTTCTGTGCTTGCTAAAACAGTTTGAAGCAGTATATCAAACATTTTTTTGTTCACACTTCCTAATTGTAATTTCTCTTGTATTTTCTGAAAGTGAAAAAATATTAATAATATAGTCAGCATAGACAGATAGTTCAGGAAACTTATCGGCCCACTCAACAATTTTTAGCCCTGGCATTCCAATAACATCATAAAACTCAATATCTCTTATCTGCTTTAATTCATCGAGGCGATACAAGTCATAGTGGTAAATTTTGATTGATCCCTCATATTGCTTTTGAAGAACAAAAGTCGGACTAATTACGTTATCCTCAACATTGAAATTTTTTGCAACGTATTTAGTAAATGTAGTTTTACCTGCCCCTAACTCACCAACTAAAAATATCGTCTCTTTACCTGAAAGTAAGCGACAAAAGGTCTTTACAAAAGCATCAAGTTCTTCCAATGAATAAATTGTAATTTTCATAACATTTTCAATTGTTTTCATTTAATTTATTGTAAGTAATGCTAAACATTTCACAACAATAAAAGAATCAGTATAATGGATGTATTACACTCTAGGGGGTTAAAATGAGAAAATCAGTTTTTAGTGTCGCTTTATTGTTAACAGTATTTCTTTGTGCATCTGTTGTATTAGTGGGTTGTGGGTCTAAAGCAAAAAACGTTGATGCAGAATCTACAGAGTTAAAGTACGAAATGGTTGTAGAAGATACTTTTACAGTCAAACTAGAAGAGAATGCAACAACAGGATACGAATGGAATTTTACAATTGCTGATGCAGACGTACTTGAACTTGTAACAGATTCATTCGCAAAGCCAGACTCAGAAAATGGCATGGTCGGAGAAGCCGGTGAACATACTTGGGTTTTTAAGGCTATCGGAAAAGGAATGACTCAAATTGATTTCAATCTTTCCAGAGAATGGGAAGAAGGATCGTCACCAGCCGAAACAAAAATATATAACATTGATGTAAAATAGTATTGATTGATTGATAAAAAACACCATGGGATATCCCATGGTGTTTTTTATTTTTAAAATCTTATTCGCTTTCCCCTTATTGCAGAGTACTTGTGAATGATTTCTAGAAGTGCTTTTTGTGCTTTTTTAGAAGAATGTCTAATTCTATCACTTTCCGTGTCAACCATATCGAAAAGTAAAGGAGTAACACCCAGACTCTTTATTGCATCCATGTCGGGGTTTACTGGTTTGGCATTATACTGTTTATACAAAGCTACTAATTCAGGATTTATTTTCCCATTATTTATAAGAACATAGTCTGCTACCTTTTTGCCTGCATTAGAAAAAAGTGCCTTAAGATGCCCTGTAACATTTAACCCGTCTGTTTCCCCAGCTTCTGTCATTAAATTTGATATATACACCTTAAGCGCGCTACTGTTTGCGATTATATCTGAAACTGGCGAAATGATTAAGCATGGTAAAATACTAGTAAAAAGGCTTCCTGGACCCATAATAATGATGTCGGCTTTCCCAAGTTCTTCAATAACTCTAATCATTGGTTTACAATATGGAGGGTCGTAGAAAACCTTTTTTATCGATTTTCTAGCCTTATGGATGTCCGATTCGCCCTTTACAATTGTTCCATCACAATATTCCGCACATAGAGTGAGATTATTCAATGTAAATGGAATTACTCTTCCTTTGACTGATAGAATCTGACTCAATTTAAATATTGACTCAGAAAAATCTCCTGCCATTTCTGTATAACCAGCAATCATAAGATTACCAACTGTGTGCCCTTTAAGCGATCCTTCGTTAAAGCGGTAGTTAAACAATTCATCAAGATCGCCAGATTTTCTATCTGAAAGAGCAATTAATGCTCTTCGAATATCTCCAGGAGCTGGTATTGAATATTCATCTCTAAGAATTCCTGAACTACCTCCATTGTCTGCAACTGTAACAATAGCTGTAGTAGAAACAGGCAATGACCTTAATGCTTCAAGAAATGGGTATATCCCAGTACCACCACCAATTACAACAACATTTAGCATGTCGCCTTTAAAGCGATACTCTCTTACTAGATCTGAAACTTCCTTTTCTCTTTCTGGAAGCAATGAATCAATAATAGAGTTTAAAAGTCTTTGAATGCCGTATATGACAGAAAATACTGCAGTAGCTAATGCAAGAATTCCAAGAATTTGAGATAACCAATCTGGCGTATACATTCTATTTTTTCCAAACACATCTATCAAAAAATCAATTAAAAATCTTTTCAGTGTTCCCAAATTAGTAAAATCAACAAGAACCATGACTGCAATTGATAACATTAAAAATCCTACCAATATTAGCAATATCCAGCGCTTCACCCTCATTCCAGGAGACAACCATCTAGATATTTTGTACCACCATTTGCCACTAACTGTTTTTGTTGCTGATTTCATCAACAACCACCTTCTTCATTTATATCGCGGTGCGTCTCTTTAGCAGAAAACCCTCTTTGGTTCAATGATTGTGTCATAGTCGTTGCAACTGCAACAGATCTATGTCGTCCACCTGTACATCCAAAAGCAACTGTTACCTGAGTTTTCCCTTCTATAAAATATTGAGGGATTAAGAACATCAATAAATCGACTGTTTTTTGAAGAAACTCAGAAGCAACATTGTTTTCAATAACATACTCTTGGATTGATAAATCTATGCCAGTAAAATTCTTTAATTCTTCTACATAGAATGGATTTGGTAAAAACCTAACATCAAAAACTAAATCGGCATCAATTGGTATACCTCTTTTGTATCCGAATGAGAGTATGTTAATTGTCATTTTTAATGCAGTTTTATTCACTCCTTCGGAAGAAACAATTGATACTAATTTTTCTTTAAGGTCTTTAACTGTAAAATCGGTGGTATCAATGATGTAGTTAGCAAAGCTCCTAATGCCGTTCATCATACCTTTTTCTGTAATTATTGCAGATAGATTACCTTTTCCATCAGATAAAGGGTGTTTTCTTCTTGTTTCTGAGAATCTTCTAACAAGAATTTCGTCTGATGCTTCCATGAAAATTATTGTGCAGTTAACTCCTTTGCGTTTTAGTATGTGAAGAGACTTCTCTACATTTTCCATACTATTTCCACCCCTTACATCAACAACAATAGCTGTGTGTTTATTTTTACCGATTTTCTTGTTGATTAAAAGATCTGCAAAATCAATGATTAAAGCAATTGGTAGATTATCAACACAATAATAGTCTAAATCTTCCAAAATCTTAAGACACTGAGTTTTTCCTGCCCCAGATAAGCCAGTAACTATAAATAAAGAAAATTCATGGTTTTGATTAGCTGGCATTTTGTCCTCATTTCTCACATTGCTTTGAAGTTGAACGTTTATGACTACTTACTAGGTTGCTTTAAATATATGCTTTAAATAGTATCATGCAATAATTCCTCCACCGATCAATCGGTCACCTATGTAAAAAACTGCAGATTGCCCAGGGGTTATTGCAAATGCTGGAGTGTCTAACCGAACTATGACAGTGTCATCTTCTTTACTAATTGAGCACAACGCTTCTGGAGATCTATATCTTATTTTAACATTCAATTTTTTGGATAAGTCATCATGTTTTAACAAGTTCCACACAATAGATTTAACTAAAAATTCCGATTTATACATATCTTCTCTGCGTGAAACAATAATTTCATTCTTCTCTGGAACAATACTCTTTACATATAAAGGTTTTTCTGATGATATGCCAAGCCCTTGCCTTTGTCCAATAGTATATAGTGAAATACCATTATGTTTACCAAGAATTTTCTCATTTTCGTCTACAATATTACCACAATTGCAAACTATATTTTCTTTGGCAAATTCCTTATATGATCCTTCGTAAAAACACAGATCTGTACTTTCTTTGGTAAAACTTTTTTCTTTAAAACCAATTTTTTTTGCTATTTCCTTTACTTTCTCTTTTGTATAGCCACCAATGGGAAATAGCATTTTACCATACTGCTTTGGATTAATTCTATACATGAAGTACGACTGATCTTTTTTTTTATCCACTGCTTTGAGAATCGAAAAATGCTTCTCGTTTTTATATTCCATCATTTGGGCATAGTGACCGGAAGCAATTAGACTATGTGAATTTGAAGAAATGTAATGGGTTACTTCTTTACCAAATTTTATTGTTGGATTACACATAACGCAAGGATTAGGTGTTTTTCCATTTCTATACATGTAAGTTAATGGTGTAACGACTTTGTCAGTGAAAATATTTCTCACATCAAGAACAGAGAAAGGTAAACTAAAAAAAGAAGCAACATCCATTGCTTTCCTTTGTGTTTGTTCTTGATTTACGTTATGCATCTTAAGATAGATGCAATGCACGTCATAGCCTTTACTAACCAAAACATAAGCGGCTATAGCACTATCTATGCCACCGCTTGTTAACAGGTTAACTGAATCATGCATCTCCGATTTGACTTATTGGGAAAACAGTTACTTCTCTTCTGTCTTTGAGAGAATCAAAAATTATCTCAAAATCAAAATCTTCTTCTAGAAGAGAAGAAACTTTTACCTTAAGTTCTTCCAATGCTTCTTCAGGAGTGTTGCCATGACACTTAATCTCTAGCTCTTCACACTCAGCAGTAAAGCCATTTTCATCTTCTAACACACTAACGTCACATTCTCTAATTTTTGTTTTCTTATTCATGCGTACAATATACCCAAAAAAAATAGAAAAGGATACATATAAAGTAACTAAAAAATTAAAAAAGTGGAGTACCTTGCTTGATGCTCCACTTTTTTAGACTAAAGAATCCTTATCATTTAACTGTTTCTTCTAACAAATTTGCTGCAGGTTTTTCACTCGCTCCTTTAAATACTTCTGAAATCATACCTAAACTTCCAAGTATTTGAGAGGATTCATATGGGATAAATATTTTTGAAGATTTCCCATCTGCTAATTTCTTTAGAGCTTCTAGATACTGAATTGTGATAAGCTCTTTTGTTGGTTTTCCCTTGTGTATAGATGTGTAAACTTGGTAAATCGCATCAGCTTCACCCTGTGCTTCAACTTGAATTTTATATTTTGCAGCATCTGCTTTTCTTTCAGTAGCTTGAGCCTGTCCTTCTGCACCTAGAATGACAGAACGTTTTTTCCCCTCTGCTTCTAAAATTGCAGACTGTTTTTCGCCTTCAGCTCTTGTAATTTGGGATTGCTTGATGCCCTCTGCTTCTAAAATTGCAGCTCTTTTTGTGCGTTCGGCTTTCATTTGCCTACTCATGGCTTCTGTAATATCATGTGGAGGATCAATTCTTTTAATCTCAACTCTTGTAACTTTAACACCCCATTTGTCTGTTGCCTCATCCAATACATTTCTAAGGTTTGCATTGACATGCTCACGACTACTCAAAATGGAATCTAGTTCTAACTCACCAATAATATTACGAAGGTTTGTCTGAGCCAATTTTACTGAAGCAATTCGGAACATGGCAACATTGTATAATACACGGAATGGATCTGTTACTTCATAGTAAATAACAGCATCTACCGTAACAACAACATTGTCCTTTGTAATAACTTCTTGAGGAGGTACATCAATTAAACTTTCTCTCATGTCTACTTTTTTTACTGTGTCAAAAAACGGCATAATAACATTTAAACCTGAATCTAGCGTTTTTATATACTTTCCTAGACGCTCAACAACACCTTTTTGAAAAGGACGTATTTTGATTAATCCTTTGTTAATAAATACTAAAACTAGAACTGTAACTAAAATAGTTAAACTTAACGGTGACATCATTTCCTCCTAACAATCAACTTGGTACCACTTACGCCTTCGACAATAACTTCTTCATTTTTTTCGATTGGCTTCCCGTCAGACGGCTTTGCTATCCAGACTTCTCCACTAACTCTTACTTGTCCCTTTAATGATTCTGCTTGAATTTTGTTTATTACTACAGCAGTTTTCCCAATTAATCCGCCAACATTTGCTGCAACCGTATTTATTGGCACAATTTTATTCAAAATGTATTTTCTAAGCAATACAAGTGCAAGAATTGTTGAAACACCAAAAATTATCCACTGTAGCCAAAGAATATCTGGAATGAAATAAGCAATAGCACCAGTAAAACATGCTGCTATTCCAGTCAATAAAAGAAAAAATCCAGGTGTAAAAAGCTCCATAATCATTAGCGTTACACCTAGGATAAACCAATAATAAAACTCTATTTGCATAAAATACCTCCAAAAAAATGCATCTAATTCCCAATAATCATTTTAGTGATTTCTCTATATCTTGATTGCGTTTTATTGATAATTTCTTCAGGAATAGTCGGAGCCGGAGGCTCTTTATTCCATTTAATCGAAGAAAGGTAATTTCTAACAAATTCTTTGTCCATACTTTTGTCAACAAATCCATTGTCGTAGTCTTCTTTTAATATGAATCTAGAAGAATCAGGGGTGAATATTTCATCAATAACAATTATCTCATCATCGATGATTCCAAATTCAAATTTTGTATCTGCAATAACAATTCCCTTTGTTATTGCATAATTTGTAGCTTCTTCAAAAAGTTTCAACGAGTACGATTTCAAAGTTTCTGCTAAAGATCCAATTGATGATTTCATTAGTTCGAAACTAATATTTTCATCATGACCCTCTTCGGCTTTTGTTGATGGGGTAAATATCGGTTCATCGAATTTATAACCTTTTTTTAGGTTTTCTGGAGCTTTATCTCCAAAAATTGTTCCGCTTTTTAGATATTCTCTGTAGGCTGATCCCATTAAGTAGCCTCTGACAATGCACTCAAATGGAATAACTTTAGCTTTTTTAACAATCATAGATCTGCCATCAACTAAGGAAGAAACTTGTCTAAATACTGGATATCTTTCTATAATGTCTGTCCCGACATAATGGTTTGGAGCAACACTGCCTAAATGGTTAAACCAAAACTTTGATAATGAAGTTAACATTTTTCCTTTATCTGGAATTGGTTCGTTCATTATTACATCAAAAGCAGAGAGTCTGTCTGTAGAAACAATCAATAGGAACTCTCCTAGATCATATACATCTCTAACCTTACCTCTTCTAAAAAGAGATACACCTTCTAGGTTAAACTGCGTTTTTAAAACTGCATTATTCATTATTCCACATCTCTCTTACTTTCTTGGTTTTTTCAATCAACTTTTTCTTCATTAGATCTTTTTCTTCATCTAGTTTTTCTTGAATAGTTTTGTCCAATAAAGCAAGAATCCTTATTGCCAGCCATGCTGCATTTGCCCCTGCATCAACTCCAACCGTTGCTACTGGAATGCCTGGAGGCATTTGAACTGTAGAAAGTAATGCATCTTGACCACCAAAACCAGTTCTATCTAGCGGAACACCAATGACTGGAAGTGTAGTATTTGCAGCAACAACTCCAGCTAAGTGCGCAGCCATGCCCGCAAATGCAATGATAACTTTCAACCCGTTTTGCTTTGCATATTTTGCATATTCCAATGCAGATTCAGTATCACGATGGGCAGATATAACTGAAACATCGAAAGCTATGTTGTAAGCACTTAAAATTTTAAGTGCTTTTTCGACATACTTATAATCGCTATCGCTCCCCATGAGAACGCCAATTAGTTTGCTCATAGCGTTCCTCCTTTCAATGTAAACAGTATAACATTTATTAATAAATATTGCAGTATTTTAATCAAAATTTGACATAAAAAACCTGTAACATAATATTATGAACCTGATGAACAAAAAAAATATTAGAAATTTCTCAATTATTGCACATATTGATCACGGAAAAACAACTCTTTCTGATCGTTTAATACAGAAAAGCGATATGTTTTACAAGATTAAACAAGATAACAAAGAAGCTCAGTTGTTGGATTCTATGGATCTGGAAAAAGAACGTGGAATTACAATTAAATCTCACCCCATCCGTTTAGAATTTGATATTGATGGTGAACATTTCTTGTATAATATTATTGACACACCAGGGCACGTAGATTTTAGTTATGAAGTCTCTAGAAGTCTTGCTGCATGTGAGGGAGCAATACTTCTAGTTGATGCTGCTCAAGGAGTTGAAGCTCAAACAGTTGCAAACACTTATTTAGCAATAGAAAGTGATCTAGAGATTATTCCTGTTGCTAATAAAATTGATATGCAGCAGGCTAATGTCCCAGAAACTATAGCCGAGATCCATGAGCTTATTGGATGCGATGAGAACGAAATCATTCTAGCTTCAGCAAAAAGCGGTAAGGGTGTCGATGATATATTAAGACGAGTTAGAGATGTCATACTACCACCGTCAGGAGATGACAGTAAGCCATTAAAAGCTCTCATCTTTGATTCGCATTTCGACATGTACAAAGGTGTGATTAGCCACATAAGAGTATTTGACGGTGTATTAAAAAAAGGAATGAAAATACTATTCATGGCTAACAATGAAACGTTTGAAGTAATGGATGTAGGTGTTTTCAAAATGGGAATGGTAGAATGTTCAGAATTATCCGCCGGAGAAGTAGGTTATTTCACGGCATTAATTCGCAAACCACAGATTGTTCATGTAGGCGACACCGTAACTAATGCAAAAAACCAAACAGCAAAAGCTTTCCCAGGATACAGAAAATCTTTACCAATGGTGTTTAGCGGAATATACCCAATAAACCCAAACGATTATGCAAAATTGAAAGATTCCCTTGAAAAACTCAGGTTAAATGATCCGTCCTTTCAGTACGTACCAGAATCATCTGATGCCTTAGGATATGGCTTCAGAGCTGGATATCTTGGTCTTTTACATATGGAAGTTGTGAATGAAAGATTGCTTCGGGAATACGAAATACAACTCATTAATACAGCGCCTAGTGTAGCATATAGGGTAATTCTTAGAAACGGCAAAACTGTAGTAGTTGAAAATCCATCAAAATTCCCAGACCCATCACAGATTAAATCAATAGAAGAACCTATAGTACAAGCTTCAATAGTAACTCCACCAGAATATATTGGGTCAATTATGGAGATTTCGCAAAACAAAAGAGGTAGATATCAAAATATGGAATATATCTCCGAAAACAGAGTTATATTAAAATATTTTTACCCACTATCAGAAATTGTGATTGACTTCTATGATCAGCTTAAATCAGTTTCAAGAGGGTATGCATCTCTAGATTACGGAATTAGCGGTTATCAAGAAGAAAAAATTGTTCTGGTAAGAATTTTGGTAAATAGTTCTCCGGTAGATGCTCTGTCTTTTATGTGCGTAAAGGACCAAGCTCACTACAAAGGAAAATCAATTTTGCAGAAACTTCGGAAAACAATTCCAAGGCAAATGTTCAATGTTGCACTACAAGCAGCTGTTGGTGGCAAAATAATCTCTAGAGAGAATATTGTACAACTTCGGAAAGACGTTATTGCAAAGTGTTATGGTGGAGATATTACAAGAAAAAGAAAACTTCTTGAAAAACAAAAAGCTGGAAAAAAGAGAATGAAAATGGTTGGGAATGTTGAAATTCCGCAAGAAGCTTTTTTAACTGTTTTAAAGATATAGATTTTTTGTTTTTTATCTATATACTGGTTAAACAGCGAAATTAATTGGGACGTAGCCAAGCGGCAAGGCAACGGTTTTTGGTATCGTCATGCGCAGGTTCGAATCCTGCCGTCCCAGCTTTTTATTTTGGAGAAAGCATGAAGCACAATCGTTTAGCTTGCATCATTTTAGCAGCGGGTCAAGGCACTCGCATGAGGTCAAATTGTCCAAAAGTTCTGACTTTTTTTGAAAACAAAACCATAATTGGTCATGTTATCGAGAAAGCAAAATTACTTGAAACAGACCAAGTCGTGGTTGTCGTTTCTCCAAGTCACATAGAAGAATTTGAATCAAAATTTGGCAATCATGTTACTTTTGCGATTCAAGAAAATCCTTTTGGTACTGGTGATGCATTTTTAGCAGGTCTTAAAAAAATTAATAATGATATCCAAGAAATTATTGTTCTATGTGGAGATACACCTTTAATTCAAGAGAAAACATTAACCGATTTTGCAAATTTATGCAGAATTTCAAATTCCGAAGCTGGCTTAATTACTTCTACGGTTGAAAATCCTAAAATGTACGGAAGGATTATAAGAAATAGTAAAAATGAATTTGAGAAAATCGTTGAATGGAAAGACGCTAAAACAAAAGAAAAAGAGATTAAAGAAATTAATTCTGGAATGTACTTCTTCCAGATACAAACAATAAAAAACCATATTTCAAAGATAAATAACAATAATGCATCTGGAGAATTCTATTTAACAGATGTTTTTACTTCAATTCAATCAAAAAATGGTGCAATCTGCACGTTCCCAATATCTGGTGAAGAAGAAATTTTAGGCATAAACACAAAGAAAGACTTATCACAAGCATTAAAAATATCCAATAGCAACAGGCTAGACTCTTTTATGGTTAACAACGGGGTAACCATTATTGACACAGCCTCAACATTTATTGGTCCAGATGTCACTATTGGCAAAGATACTGTCGTCAAGCCAAACACTTGGATTGAAGGTGAAGTTAGCATTGGAGAAAATTGTGATATTGGTCCATTTGTTTGCATAAGAGGAATAAAAGATAGGATAACCATTTTAAATGGGTGCACAGTTGGTCCTTTTACATCGCTTAGGGAAGGCTGTCTAGTAAAAGACAATGCAAAAGTTGGAACTTTTGTAGAAATGAAAAAAACCCAACTTGGTGAAAATGCTAAAGCAAACCATCTAAGCTATCTAGGTGATTCAATCGTTGGTGCAAGATCAAACATTGGAGCTGGTACAATTACGTGTAACTACGATGGCTATGAAAAGCATAAAACTTACATTGGTGAAGATGTATTTATTGGATCCGATACAATTATTGTTGCCCCAATTACAATTAATAACCGCTCATACACTGGAGCAGGTTCTGTGATTACAAAAGATGTGCAAGAAGATACTCTTGCTGTTAGCAGAAGCGCCCAGAGAAATATTGAAAACTGGGTTTCACGTTACAAAGAAAAACGAGAATTACGGAGGAAAAAATGAGATTACATCCACCCTCTGTCGTAATATTTAGTGGCTCTTCCAACATACCACTTGCAAGGCAAATATGTGATCACCTAGACATGCCATTGTCTCCAATGTATATTGAACATTTTTCTGATGGTGAAATTTACTGTCGACCAGAAATACATGTTAGAGGAAAAGAAGTTTTTGTAGTACAATCAACCAACGGTGGGTCTGACAACTTAATGGAACTCCTAATTATGTTAGATTCTTTGAAAAGGGCTTCTGCAGAAAAAATAACAGTTGTTGTTCCATATTTTGGATACTCTAGACAAGACAGAAAAACAAAATCTCGAGAGCCAATAACTGCGAAATTAGTAGCAAATTTGATACAAATTGCTGGTGCAACAAGGTTTATCAGCATTGACCTTCATGCTGGGCAAATTCAAGGTTTTTTTGATATCCCAAGCGACAATTTAACGGCTGCATTAATTTTTAAAAATTACTTGTTACCAAAGAATATTCCCAAACCAATAGTCGTCTCTCCAGATATGGGAGGCGTTGCAAGAGCAAAAATATTAAGCAAAATGTTAAATTGCGAGGTAGCAATTTGTCAAAAAAATAGAATTCAGAAAGACAAAGTAGATAGTATGCACTTGATAGGTGATGTCAAAGACAAAACTGCAATATTGATTGATGATATTGTTTCAACTGGTGGAACTATGTGCCTTGCTTCAGAATTGTTAACTCAAAAAGGAGCGAAAGAAGTTTACGCATGTGTTGCTCATGGCTTACTCGTTGGAGACTGTATAAAGAATATTAACAAATCTGCTTTTAAAGAAGTAATTGTTACAAATTCTGTAACAATATCAGAAGAAACACTTGAATCATGCAAAAGACTAACCGTTTTATCTGTTGCTCCACTTATTTCAGAAACAATTTACAGAGTATGTATGAATATGTCTCTATCTGAAGTATTTGAACAAACAAATGAACCAACACTTTTTGAAGATCATCAGTTACGTCAACAAGAAATTTGACATTATTTTATTCGTCAATAAAATTCTATTCTTGTAGAAACACATAAGGAGTTAATATGGAAGTTTTTGAATTTGAACTAAAAAATAGAGATAAAACAAATCCCTACTTGGTACCCGCTGTAGTTTATGGAAAAGGCATGGACAACATCTCTTTGGCTTTTGACAGAAAGGATTTTGTCCGTCTAGTAAAGCATAACAGCAGAAATATTTTTTTGCAATGCAAATTACCTGATGGAAAAGTAATTCCAGCCATCATTCAAGAGATCCAAAAAGACGTTGTAACTCTTGAACCATATCACGTAGACTTTCTTGCTGTTAGCAAGAGTCAAGACATCACCATTACGGTTCCTATTAAACTAACTAACAAAGAAAACTGTATGGGAATTAAGAATAGTGGAAAAATGCAACATGTTCTCTTTAAAATGAAACTTTCTGGGAAACCTGAAGTACTACCAAAAGAAATCTTAATCGATATTGAAGCCTTCGATATCGGTACAGTAATCTTTACAAGAGACATTAAGTTAGACGATGGAGTTACGCTATCTTCACCATCTGATTTAAAAATTATGAGCGTTTTCTCTCGTTCAGCTGCTGAAATCGCCGCAGAAGAAGAAGAAAAAGCAGCAGAAGAAGAAAAAGCAGATAAAAAAGCTGCTCCAGCAGAAGAAGAAAAAGCAGAGTAACTATTTAAAGAATAATAAAAAAAGCCCAACCGGAATTTCCGGTTGGGCTTTTTTTATTATTAAACAAATTTTTCTACTAGATTCCATTCCATTCAGTAATTACTTTAATTGAATCTGGGCATTCAAGTCTAACTAGAATATGTGGTAAATCTTTCGTATACCATGCTGTGCAATTCGTCATCGGTATTGACACTTTGTATGCTAGATAATCTTTACCTTTCGCAGCAACAGTCTCTTCACCAATCACAATAATTGTTCCAACTCCTTCCATGGATTCTGTAGTATCTACCTGTCTTGGAACTCTAGTTTTTACCCATCTTATAGTGAGAGATGTTTGTTTTTCAAACGGAAACGCACATAGTAAATATGGGAGGATTTCTATCTCAAAACATTGATCTCCAACATATACTCTCTTAGTTTTATCTGGAAAAACTGTTTTATTATAAGAATAAAAACTTTTCCCTTTTTTCTGACCTTTATAAACTAACTGTTTTTCAAATTTTTCTTTTTCAATCTCTTTGTTTTCTTCAGCTGGAGTTTCTATTCTGTAAACTGTAAAAAGCTCAAGAGATGGCGGCTGATCTTTAAAAACACATTGTTGGAATTCTTGGTTTGCAAGACCTACATGTTCTATCCTATATTCTACTTCTCCGAACACTTCTCTAATTACCCCGTGCTGTTCCCAGTTAACCGCTTTTTCTGTATTCTTGTCATATGTCGAATACAGTGCAACTCTTCCGTTTTTTAAGTTTTCCATTTGTAATGAAATTTCAGGTATATCTACACTGTTTTTGCACGAGAGGTTACCAAGCAACAATGCAAATATTACTAAGAAGCATAATGCTCTTTTTGTAATCACTTGTTTTTCCTTTTCTTTGAGTTTTTATCAGAGATTATAGTTTCGTTATCGCTTAATTCTGTATTAATCGTAGTGTTTCTGAATATAAGTATGATAGCTCCAGAAAAAATCAACAATGAGAGCATAATAAACCATAGCGATGCATACCAAGGAGTCTTTTGATCAATAGGTAAAGAATGAGTTTTGATAGGGCTATTAATGTCTATTTCATTTTTTTCATTTTTTATGTCAAATAGTTCCATGGGTATTGGTGGTGGCTCAATCATATCAAGCTCTGACTCATCGCCGCTTGTCTGTTCATTTGGGTTTCTAGGTTTAGAAAAGTCCAGATCCGGTAGTTGATTAGCTGATATTAAATTTTCTCCATCTTTGTTTTTTTCTGAAGTTGTTCCAGGTATTTGAATGACGGGAGGAAGTGTTACATCTGGCAAAGTTTCAACAATACTGTTTTCGTCACTTGGCTCTGCATAAGAAGTCTGCATGCCGGAAAAAAATACAACAACCATAGAAATCACGAAACATATCATCAAAAACTTCTTCATAAAAATACCTCCAAAACAATACTTCTTACATATTATATAGAAAAGGCTATTGAAAGTAACATTTTTTTTGATACTATTGTCATGGTTCTTTTGGGCGGTTAGTTCAGAGGTAGAACGCTTCGTTGACACCGAAGAGGTCAGAGGTTCAATTCCTCTATCGCCCACCATAACATTTTCGAATTAATCAACTAAACCTCAGATCAAAAAAACCCATCCATCAAAAACTATCAAGCGTAAGAATGATAATTTTTTCTTTTCATACATATTAATCCTTTGTTATTGATTTACCTCTCTTTATCTCTTATTATAGGTATCGGATTTTCACAAAGGAAGATAGGTTTTATGACAAAAAGTAGCATACCAAAGAAAGACATGCAAGATATACAGCAGAAAGTAGCACTGGATTTAAGCAATTATTTGCGTAAAAGAGCTTTTCCAAATATAGCTAGATGTTTAAATAATCCATCAATCCAACATCAAGTTTACACTGTGCAAGCATTTATTGATCTTTATGAGCAATATCCAAAAGAAGAAGATAAGTTGCTTAGTGAGTTTTTAAAATCATATTTGCCTATGCAAAAGTTTTCAGCCCTACTTATTATTTCAGGAATATCAGTAAATCATCCAGAATTCGGTTTTTTAAAAATGTCTGAAGCTTTAAACGCGCGAAGGGATATTAGTGAATTTGCTGCAAATGCACTACAGAACTCATGGAAAGATAAAGAAGAGCAAATGGTTTTGAACATGCAAAAGTATTGGGATTTTGATTCCAACGATAATTTGAAAGCAGCTGCTGTAATGACAATAAATACACAAATCGACGATGAAGAAGATAAGTTGCTTAGCTTTATTGGTAGATTTATTGAAGACAGCAATGTAGAAGTCAAAAACCAAATCATTGCAAAACTAAAAGAATTCTACATTCGTGAACCTATTGTAGTTGAAGCAAAACTTAGAGAATGGATAACAAATGAAAAAACACAAAACCCTGAACGTACAATTATCCAAGTTTTTAGAGAAGTTTTAAAAAGAAAAGATCCATTTCTATTAGATAGAACTAGCATCATTATGAAAAATTGGAGTAATAATGAAAAGTTAAAAAATGTAGCATCTACTATTTTAAATTTACTTGCTAGCAACCACAAACACGGAAGATAATTTTATAAACTGCATTAAAAAATGGGTACGACTGATTGT
>JAGLCW010000250.1 GCA_023146045.1 Caldisericia bacterium | reverse complement strand
GATCCTAAAATAATTGACCAGGTAGAAGTATTAGCAGGCAGGAAAAAAGGTTTTATCAATGGTATGAAAAAACTTCTTAATGCACTTATTATGATTGTAAACAAAGCTTGGTCTGCACAAGCTGGTGCTGGCGGCAAAACTGGTGCTCAAATCGTTACAGACACCATGACGGAACTTGTGTCACTTCAAGCACTCATGGACAATGAAGAAACCAAAATTCAAGAAGCATTAGGTGAAGCTGAAGACTTCTTCGAAAAAGCTGATCGTAAAGTTGTACCATTTACTACCAAATTTGATAAGAAACTTGAAGAATTTAGTAACAGTGTTGCAAAAAGCGAAAAGACTAGCAAAATTAAAGAACGATTAAAGGATACTGTTCTTATTGGAAGACTTATGCAAACAAGACTTGTTCAGGATATTGTTACAAACATTACACAAAAAACAGATAACAATAAATGGTCATCATTATATGAGTTGTATAGACAAGGTAAGAACTTTACTGAAAAGCACAGAAAAGGACTTTCTGATGCTGTCGAAGGATATGTTGGTGAATATTTTGAAGGTATTGATGATGGAACCAGAAAGGCTATATCAACGATAATGTTTAAACTTGATATACCATCAATGATAGATACAAACAATGGAATTGATTTAGAAGATTTAAAGAAAATGCTTTATAGTGAAGACAATGCTAACAAAATGTATGAATCATATTATAATGATCTCAAATCTTTATATGATGCTAAAAGTACAACTATAGAAGGAAGATTTGGAACAGATAATAATGCTGAATTTGAATCAGACATGAAACATGCTATTGCTTTAGGACAAGGACTTATTGATGGTGGTGTTCACATCGGGAATCAGCAGATGAATGCAGACAATATTTATAATAAATATTACCTCTCTGGTTCTAATAATTATGAAAACAAAATAAATCATAATAGACAGATTACACCGGAAGATAGAAAAATTATATCTGCTCTCAATAAAGTAATTTCATCATATGCTATTAAAGAGTCATCACAAATAGACAAAACCCTTGTGTATGAATATTTAAAAAATGATTCAAATATATCAAATATCAAAGCTATGATATCGATGTATAAAGAATATATTACCGATTCAATAGAAGATTTATATATCAATAATTTTAATCCAGTTCCTAAAGGATTCTTTGAACAACAAAATGAAGCCAAAATGTCATATGATATTGTTCAAGAAGATCAACTATCATATTATACAGGTAAGTTTGGAAACATGATAGAGATCGAAGCCTATGGTGAAATTAATGGCATCAAATATTATGAAGTTGCTGGACGAGATCATTCTGTTGGATTTTCTGAAGGAATGTTTTCAATATCAGGAAACACAATATCAGGTATTAGTTTAAAATCAATTTTGACAGAACAAATATCAACCGATAACAAGAAACTTAGAAAAAATCAAAGAATTTCAACCGAACGCATAAACAATCTTGTAGAAGAACAAATATTGCAAATGGCTGAAAATGGTGGAGTTAGTAATATTGTATCTGGATTAGATGATCAACAATTTCTTCCTGAATATGATGCAATTGGAAACATTATTGATTACAAAATGAATCCTACTCTTCAAAAGAAGATAAAATACATGAAAGCAGACACAGATGTTGTTAAAAGTGCAGCTTTTACTTTTTCTAAAATGCAACATAGACTTGCATCAAACATTCATAATCGTGAAGCTGTAGATGAGCTTTTGCAATACAATGAGGACAATAATGATGATGACTTTACTGTTCTTGAAAAACATGTTCAAGGAAAATTTGACGAAGATATACACGGTAGATGGAATAGACTTCCAGAAGCAACCAGAAACTATATTTACAATAAGACTGGTTCTCACAGTATTGCTATTCCAACGAATATGCTGACAACAATTACCGGTGAAAAAAATGTTTCCATGTCAAACTTTAATTTTGGACCAGTAGATATTCGAAATAATAAGAAAACACAAAAAATGATTCTTGCTTTCGAAGATTATATTGCTGAAATGTGGGGGTGGGTAAAAGAAACCATTGCTATTAGAATGGGTGCTGTTGTAGCAGCCAATGCTATATCAAACATGACACAGGCATGGGTATATGGTGGAATTGATCCATTAACTTTCATGAAAATGTCTCGTAGAAAATGGAGTGAACTAAACGAGTATAATGATCTGTTGCGTGATCTTGAAATGAAAAAAGTAGAACTTGCTGGACAAGGTGATAATAAGAGCAGAAAAACTTTAAACGAAATACGAATTCTTGAAACACGTATTGAAAAAAACCACTTTCATTTGCTGGTTCAGGATGGTCAATTTTCACCAATTGTAGAAGATGTAAATACTGGTGAAAAAGTTGAGGGACATATCGCAAAAATGATTGATGAAGCTTTTAATAAAAATAAATTTACACAAGCCGTTAAGCCAATAAAAGAAGTTGTGTTTATGGATAGAAATACTGTTGCATATAAAGCAATGATGAAAATTACACAGTACGGTGATATTATCACTAGAGATGTTATGTTAGAGCATGCAGAGCAGAAGGCTATTGCTAAAGGTAAACCGTTCACTGAAGAAGATCGTCAAAACTATATGAACTTCTTGGATCAACTGTTTGTTAATTATAGCTATATCGATAATAGATTTATACGTTATGCTGAGAGAATATATGGAGTAATGTTTACCAAATATTTATTTAGACAGGCTAAAGCCATGCATAGTGTAGCT
>JAGLCW010000025.1 GCA_023146045.1 Caldisericia bacterium | reverse complement strand
TTCTTGCCATAAATTTATGATCCATGCTTTCTTGTGTTGCTGACATAATTGTTGCAAAATCTCTAGTTCGTCCAGTTTTATATTTCTGATCTACATCTACAACTTTTCTAAAACCTTTGTTTCCTATTTTTATTCTATTTTTCTTAGCCCAAATATTTATTTCTCTATTTGTTTTTAATTCTTTTGGTGGTACAATATGTTTAGATATCTCTTTACCAACCTCTAGTTTTTCTCTATCAAATGACAATATTCCATCTAAATATTTGGTATCAGCATCCCATGTTCCATCAATTTTCAAATTGCCAGTATATACTTCCTTAAGAAAATTTCTTGTTGCATCTAGTGGATTGTCTGTAAATAGTCTTTTTCCTTTACTATTCATATCTTGTAACATTGCTAATGAAAATTTCATTGAGTCTGTATCTTTATTTTTACCTACAAAAGTCCATGCATCATCAGTCATTGCCTTCATAGATATTAGTTTATCCATAATTGGTTCCATATCTATCACATCTTTTCTACGATATCCTAGCTCTTCTAATATCTCTTTTGAATTATTTCGAAAAAATCCTATCTCTTCTGATTTATTATTTAGTGCTTTTGCTGCCTGATTAATATAATCTTTAGCTTGAATTCTTAATGCTCCGTGAGTGTTCTGGAATGCTTCTGCAGTTTCTTTTGTGTACTCTGAAATATTCATAAAGCCATTATCTAGTAAATTTTTTGTCATATCTTCACTATTTATTTTGTCTTTTTTCATTACTTCATTTATGTGATCAAATACCTTTTCAGCTTTTTCAACTACATCATTTTTCTTGGATACTCTCATTTTGGATAAACGTTGGAATTCATCATTTTCTATTGTTTTAGTTACTTGTCTTATTGCATAACTATTTGCATTTGGTAACCATTTCTTTTTTCTACCTGGTGTCCTAGATAAATCGATAACTGATGCTAATAATATATCTTCAGTTTTTTTCTCTACTTTTGTTTGTAGTCTTATTTCTCGTTTCTTTAATGAATTGTAATCACTTCCAAATACATGAAGTTTATCTTTTGTTGCTTGTGGTAGAGAATTCCAGATAATTTTATGTCGTAATTGTTCTTCTTCTAATATTTTCTGATATGATTTTGTTTTATAACTATCACCAACTGGTTTTCCTGATTCTAAAGTAAACCGTCTTTTTCCTTTGATCAAAGAGTTTGTCATTGGATTCATTTCTAATCCAGCTCTCATGTCATCAAATATTTCTTTCTGCATTTTCATCCATTTTGTATAATCCATACCTTTTGGTGGAGGTACTGCAAATGTTGAACTAAATTCACTTCTTTGATGTGCTGATGCTAATTGATATTGGAATACATTGTCATTTATATTTCTAGTACTCATATCTGTGTATCCAGCATCACCAATTAACTTAGTTTTATATTCGCTTGATTGTAATTTATGAACATTGTTTCCTGACATATACTCTTCAATTAATCTATCTATTCCAAACAATTGACCGTTATCTGCTTCTGCAAAATCTTTTTCGGTTCTTATTTCAATTTCACCTTTAGTATGTTCTTTTCCTAGCATTGTATTTGCATCAAACTTAGATACATCTAATGATTTTTTTTCTTTTAGAGGAGCACCTTTGTATCCTAAGTCTTTCATTATGTTTTCTAACAAGTTTGATGTTGATAAATCACTCATTTCTCGTACATAGATGTTTTTGATTTGCTGAACTTCTTTTAGCGTAGCACCATGAAAAGCATCGTGTGTACCTTTTATTCCTAATTCTGCTTGAACTTTTTTCATTATAGAAGCATCAATTGATTGAATAATTGTTGGCATTAAAGCTCTTGATAAATTATCAAGTTCTTCAGTTGTTGCTTTCATTTCAACATTACGACCTTTTATTTTAGCAGTTCCTTCCTTTGGTTTACTTAGGTTTAATTTTATTGTTGTTCCATCCCAAGTTTTGAATTCCATCTTGTTTCCAACAATATTTTCTGAAATCATTGATTCAATTTTAGTTTTAAATGATTTTAATTCTGGAACGACCTCTTCTAATTTATCATAGTAAAGATCTCTGAAAGCTGTTGCTGTATCATCATCCCAGTTTTTTATCTTTTTCATTTTTTCTACAGCACTTTTAGCACCTTGTCCATAAAAATGTGGGGTATATAATTCTTTGACCATGTCTTTATCAATATTTCCAAATCGTCCATCTGATTCTTCCATCATTTTTTTAGCAATTTCACTTCTGAATTCTGTAGTATTAAATTTTCCCATCATGTTTGTTTTTGATGCTAGTTCATTACTCCCTATCAGTCCTGAAACAATTTGTCCCATAGAATTTGAAACATCCCATGTATCTTTCCTGAATAGTATTGCCTTTGCTTTTTGTGCAAAATTTCTTCGTTCAAGTCCAGATTTTTTAGCAGTTGCATTATTTATCTTCTTATGTAGCTTTTCAGTGTTTTGTATTTTTTTATAGTTGAATTCATTTAGTGATTTTGTTTTAGGAAAAAACATATCTGCTATTTCACCGTATGATACAACTCTGGAGTCCATTGATTGAAGTACTTTTGCCGATATTGCTTTTTCTCCAGTTTTATGTATGGAATATGAACTATTACCCCATCTAGGTATTTCTTTTGTGTCAGAATATTTTTTTAATTTCTTTACAAAGTCAGTTCGATATCGCTCATTGTTTTTTACTCTAGTTGCTTCTATTTCTGCTAGTTTTTTAACATCTTTTACTCCACCTTCGCTTTTCTTTTTTGCTTCTCTAGGCTTAAATGTAAAAGTTGGGTCATTTTCTTTTCCTGGAAGTGTTTTGTATTCTATGTCATTATATTGTTTTTCCAAATTCTTTAGGCGTTTATTTAATTCTGCTTCTGGCAATTCTTTGTTTCTTACTGTATCTATTTCTTTATTTATTCTTCTAAATTCACGATAAGCAAGTTCATCTATTCCAATTTCTTCACGTGCATATGATTCTAGGTCAGCTTTTCTACCCCAGTATGTTTCTAAAATATCTACATTTTCACCATTACCACGTTTTATTTTGTCGTTAATAGTTTGTCTATCCCATGTATTATTGGACCTTCTTTTCAATGTTGCACTAGCTTCATTTGCCTTATGCATTGAGTCATCGAGTTTATCCTCTATCTTTTTAACAATATTTTCAGATAATCCTATTCCTTCGGTTCGTCCAGCTTTTTTGAATATTTTTTCTCGTGATTTCCAATCGTCACTTAATTCATCTTGTCTATTATTTTTCCATAAGTTAGTTGGTTCTAGTGCTTTATAGTCATTCTGTGCATATAAAAGTTTTCTAGTACTTTCTTCTACATTTTTGGATTGAGATAGTTCTTCCATTTGCCCACGTTGCTTTTCGCGTACTTTTATCTCAACTAGAATTTCCTGAGCTTCTTTCATTGATGCTTTGTTATTTGGTAATTCATCAATCATATTATATAGTTGGTCAATTTCAAAATCTAACTTATGAGCGGAATCTTTAACTTTACTATTTTGATATAATCCTTTATATCCAGGATAAGCATTGTTGTACACTTTTCTTGTCTTAAGATTATTATCCCATGCATTTGACAATTTGTCTAACTTGTTTTTCCATGTCATATTTTTTGTAACTACTGCATCAGATAATTGTGCAACAACACTACTGCCTACTTTTGTAGATAAATACCAATTCTTTTCACCTTGTCTTCTTGCTGGTCCTTCATATTTATGCTCGTTGAGTAATTCAGTTATGGGACCTTTGTTCTTTCTTTGTCCTGGTTCAGGAACGGTACCTAGTTGTTCAGTATCTTTTTCTAGTGATTTGTGTATTTTAGCATTTTTGTCTTTTTCAGCAGTTGCTAAACCTTTACCTATTTCTTTTTGCATGTGTAAAATTTCATCTGAACTCATTTTTGAGTAATCAGTCGTTGGGTAATTGTCATCAATCCACTTTGTCGTTTCTGCAGAAGTTAAAGGTATTATCTCTTCTTGCTTATTAAAATCCTTTATTACATCTTTTTGAGTTGCTTCTGCCTGATGAACATTTTGTAATCGTGACTCAGTTTTTATTTTAGCTTTATCTTCTACTGAACCCTTTACTATTGATGTATCCTGTCTAGATACCTTTTTCATTATAGGTTGTCCAGCTTCTAATCCACCAATGTTCGCAAGCTGTTCTTTTGTGAACCATTCAAATACCATTTTCTTTTGGTCTTCGGGAAGTGTTTCTAATACTTTTGTTATTTCTTCTGGGTTTGCTGCATGCAATACATCTGGCAAATCTTTACCACCAAAACCTTTCAATAGCTTAGATAATCCTGCTCCTAGTGTTGCACCTGCAGCAGTTCCAGCCGTTGCAGAAATAGCTACTTTTCCCCAATCAAAATCTTTACTGTATCCTTGTGATTCCATCACTTCATCACGTACACCAGTAACTCCACCAATCATTGCACCTTCTAAACCACCTGCTGTTGCTGATGTTCTGACAATATTTTTCTTGAAGTTTTTTTCTGCTATCTTTTCAGCAAATTTAGTTGGTGCTTTTCTTGCTGCTATTTTAGCGAAGTCTTGACCTGCATAACGACCACCTTCTTGTGTCATCATTTTTAACATTTGCTTAATTGCACTTTTCTTTAGTGCTGTTTTAGCTACTGCTCCAGTACCTAATGATGCATATGTAGTTTCATCTAAGAATAATTCTTTTACTCCTCGTCCTACTTGTCCCCATGTTGTATCTGTAGACATGTAAGCTTGAAGTCCTTGTAAATATTCTCGTCCAGCCTTCCTGTCACTTTTATAATATCGATATGCTTGTTCAGCCATTTCTCCAATATTCTGTGTTTGCTGTGACATGAAATCTTCTATTTTGTCTAACTTTTTTTCTTTACTCCATCCAGTCATATCTACATTATCTGCATGCTTTATTATTCTACCATATAAGTCCAATAGTTGAGGTCGTGCTAATTGTTCTCTAGGATTACCAGAACCTTGTGTTGAAAAACTTCCAAAGGTTCCTGTATCTTCATCTTTGTTTACCATTGACTTAACAATTGTATCCACAGAATCTGTATTATTTAAATCACCAATTCGTTTTAGTGGTGCATTTTGTCGTTTTTCTAGTTCAACATTTTTTGTTACTTTTTTTATGTCGTTTTTTTGCTT
>JAGLCW010000249.1 GCA_023146045.1 Caldisericia bacterium | reverse complement strand
TAATAAGATTAATATTAATAATATCCAGTTTCAATGCTGCTGTTTACATAAATAAACTGCAAAATAAGAAATTTTTAGTGAACATTTTAGCATCAAAACTAATTCATCTGTTTAAAAGAAGAAGTTAATAGACAGTGAATTGTTTAGAGTAAGATGTTAAAGTTAGAATTTATGGATTCAAACAGAGGGACATGTAACCCTCTGTTTGAATTGGTCTCTAATACTTCATGAAGGAGATACAGACATTGGAAACAGCAAAATGTGAAACAAGCTATATGCCTGAATGTTGTAACTGCTATACATACAACAATAAGCACTGGCTCTCTTCATTTACTGATACAAACTACATATATACAGATAACTCTACTCAGCCTCCTTCTACTAAAGAATATGAAGTTAGCTATTGTGATGATGGAAGACCATCATCATATATATACAAAGAAAATGATATTGAGCAATACAGATGGAACTATTACTATTCTCCTGCTGGACTTGATAAAATGGAGAAGATTATTAATGGTTTCCGTAAGATTCTTATTGATGCTACAGTTGCTCTTAATGGTAAAGTACTGTCAATTCATTATGAAGACTTTGACTGTCAGACAGGAAGCTGTTATACAGGTGAAGCATCAATGCTTTATGATCCATGTGACAATCTTACCTCTATAATAGACAATGCTACCAGTACAGAAGTATGGGCAAAAGCAACTGATAAAAACTCTGGTGCTGCTATTGCTATTTACAATCCACATGACATGGAAATACCTCTTTCAGCTAAAGCTACAATTAATCCTGCATATGATCAGTCCATAGGTGGACCAATTGAATTCCGCATTCCTGAACAAGGTCAATGGGATCTAGAAGAAATGCTTGCCAATCAAACTAAAATAAACACAAGCATTGGAACATCAGGAGTCGATGCTTCCATGGATGGTGGTGATGATTGTGATGAGGATGAGTGTGATGAATGCGATCCAGAAAATATGTTTCCTGATGCAAAAGATCATTCTGCTAATGACGAGTGGTATGATAATGTACATAAAAGCTATCATGGTGATGCTCCAGGAGAAAGTGAACTCGATGAAGAATGCACAGGATGGAAAGATATGGACTGTGAAGATCTTAAAACTTTTAAAAAAGACCATCTCATGGGAGGAACAAATGGATGGAATACTATGCAGAAATATGGATTTACTGGGGATTATGGCGATTATAAACCTGGTTCAGATTATTATTATGCAATATCAATTTTTAAATATTTCAAATCAGATACAGCGGAAGGTTGGAGAAAAAATTATATTAGTAATGAGCAAGCCTATGAAGATCAAGTTTGGCGATTTACTATAGCTGGTTTGCAAGTTGTTGATTGTCTATTAGAAAAGAAAGATTGTGATTAACAAATGGAGGATAAAATGAAAATAAAAACTAGCTTTAAACGACTTTTAATGTGTGTTCTATGCTGTTTTCTATTTCTTTCATTTTCTTCTTTTACAGTAGCAGATGAAAAAAATACATCTTCTGTGATCGGTTATGGTCCTATTGCTGAAGATTTAATTCTACCGAGTAGCACTCTTATTCATGAAAACAAACTATATGTTCTTGACCAGTATAGTATTACAGTTTTTGATGTTTCATCTAAAAAAGTTATATCAAAACACTTAATAGACTATCAGAATTTTTTACCAGATTACGAATCTCCAGAAAACTTTCTTTCAGTCATTCAGGATTTTACTGTGGGACCTGCTTCAATTTTAACAGAGGTTTTAGGAATAGGACCCAAGCAAATGCTTTACACACAAAAGAAATATTACGTTCAACCAAGTATGTGTTTGGATTCAAAAAACCGTTTGTATGTTACTGCACAAGATGGAATTCATGTACTAGTAGAACGTTTCCTAAATAGTGTTGTTTAATGTTCACATTCTGATATACTTAGGTATCTTGATTAACAGGAGATACTTATTATGTCAGACAAGAAACGAAGAAAACGTGTTGTATTTACTCTTAGTGACGTACAAAGAAAACAATTGGAACGTATTTCAGTTAGCCGAACAGAAAGACATGCACGCGTAATGAGATCAAAATTTATTCTAGAGTTTGCTGATCATAACTCCATACAACAAATTGCCAATAGATATCAGGTGCACAGAGTTAAAGTAGAACGTACTCTTGATAAAGTAGAAATGGTAGGACCTATAGAAGCATTAGATGATCTTCAAGGAAGAGGGAAAAAAGAAGTCATTTCAGATCCAGCTAAAATATGGATGCTCCATATAGCATGTACTTCTCCACAAGAACTTGGATTTCCATATGAAATATGGTCATTTGAGAAATTAGCAAAATACTGTAGAACAAACTGTATTGAAAAAGGTTACCCATCTCTTAAAAAGATTCAAAAAGGAACAATTTGTAAACTATTACAAAAGACCAATCTAAAACCATTTAAAGTAAAATATTACCTTGATAGTAAAGATGTTAACTTTGAAGAAAAAATGGACCAAGTCTATCCCAAACTGGGCTTTGACAATATCTCAATTTTCCATTATCTTTGAGGGGAGGTTGAACTTAAATTAAATGTGTTTACACAGTTCGTTGTCCCCACCCCAAAATCTCATGCATATGATATTCATGAGTTGCTGTTTGCTGATGATACTTTATATATCTCAGTAGGTGGAGGTGAATATAGTACATACTGTATAGCTCTAGCCTGAGTTTACTACGTAAT
>JAGLCW010000248.1 GCA_023146045.1 Caldisericia bacterium | reverse complement strand
CAACTAGTCCAGTAGGAACTACACAAATAATTAAAAACAGTATTGAGACACAAAGACCAGAATTAAAAGACAAACTTCACTATGCATATTGTCCAGAAAGAGTTCTTCCAGGCAAAATTATTGAAGAACTAAAAAGTAATTCAAGAGTTATAGGTGGAGTTACCACATTAGCTGCAAAAAAAGCAAAAGAGTTTTACTCACATTTTGTTGAAGGAGAACTATTTACAACAACAGACAAAACAGCAGAAATGTGTAAGCTTGTAGAAAACTCCTTCAGAGATGTAAACATAGCTTTTGCAAATGAACTTTCCACTATATGTGATGCTACAGATGTAAACGTAATGGAACTAATTCAAATGGCAAATAAACACCCAAGAGTAAATATACTAACTCCAAGTTGTGGAGTTGGTGGACATTGCATTGCAATAGATCCCTGGTTTCTAGTAAGTCAATTCCCAAACCAAGCAAAGCTAATCAAACAAGCCAGAGTAGTAAACGACAATAAACCAATATGGGTACTTAAAAAAGTAGAAGAACAAATAAAAAAATGGAAAGAAACACACAAAAATGAACCAAACATTGCTTGTCTAGGGTTAGCATTCAAACCAAACATAGATGACCTAAGAGAAAGTCCAGCATTAAAAATAACAAGAGAAATTCATTCACAGTATCCGAACGTTAAATCTGTGGAACCAAATGTTCAAAAACAAGAAATCAAAGGTATACCAATTATTTCATTTGAACAAGCTAAAAAAGAAGCTGATATAATTATTGTTCTTGTAGCACATACGCCATTCAAAGGGTGCAAATATCCAACCAATACAATAGTTATGGACTTTACAAACATTTGCCATGGTTTATCATGAGTGAGAATAAAAAAAAACATATAGCAATAAAAGATAGACCAGCTGACCAAAGACCTAGAGAGAAACTGCTTCAATACGGATCTGAAGAATGCTCATTGCAAGAGCTTTTTGCAATTATAATGAGTAGTGGGTACAAAGACGCCTCTGCCTTACAGCTTGCAGAAGATGTTCTTGAGTATGGTAGCTATAGCTTAAGAAAGCTTTCTGTAATGTCTTCAAGAGATATTGCAAAAGAAGTAAAAGGAATGGGTCCAGCAAAAACTGCCCAAATTCTTGCTGGAATTGAAATAGGCAGAAGATACCTAAACGAAAAGGCAAAAGATATTGATTTTCAATTCCGCAACCCCCTCCACATAATTGATTACGTATATCATTACTTAGGGCCAAAATATCAAGATTATCCCAAAGAAGCATTCTATGTAATTTTAGTGAATACCAGGAATAGACCCATACAGCATTTGCAATTAACAACAGGTACAGTAGACACTTGCCTTGTAGATCCACAGGAAGTTGTAAGAATAGCACTTCAATTTAGAGCTACCGGAATTGTGTTAGTTCATAACCATCCTTCTGGAGAAACAGAGCCTTCTTTAGAAGATATTGCCATAACAAAGAGAATAAAAGAAGCACTGGAGCCTTTAAATATAAGGCTTCTAGATCATGTAATTATTGGTAAACAAAAAGAAAAATATACAAGCTTTATAGATAGGCATTTGATATAAATGGATTTAACCCAAAAGAACTCTTTGGAAGAGAATCAAAAAGAAAAAACCTATGCTCAATATTACATGCAGGAAGCTATTAAAGAGGCAGATAAGGCAGCAAAGCATAGTGAAGTACCAATAGGGTGTGTGATAGTAAACAATCATCAAATTATTGCTAGAAGTTTTGACACAATGGAATCTGACAGCAGTGTCTTATCGCACGCAGAAATAAAGGCTATAAAAATTGCAAGCGAGTTACTTAAAAATTGGCGTTTAATTGGTTGCGATTTGTTTGTTACAGTTGAGCCCTGCATTATGTGCATGGGTGCTATAATTCTGTCAAGGATACAATCTGTTTTCTACGGAGTTCAAAATGAAAAAACTGGAGCATTTTCAAGCCCATATAGTATTTCTAACAAAGGTCTAAAAGTGCGCGTTTACCAAGGTATACAAGAAGAAGTAATTAAAAAGCAACTTAGTTCTTTTTTTGAGACAAGAAGATAAAACTGTGAAAATTAGCTTCATTCATGCTATACTATGACATCAATTTGGAATATACGGAGAGGTGGCTGAGCGGTTGAAAGCGCCTGTCTCGAAAATAGGTTTAGACGAATAATCTAACGGGGGTTCGAATCCCCCCTTCTCCGCCAACTATTCAAGGCTTGTCGAAGGAGATATTTTTAGAACAGTAATACCTTGGGTTGAGCACATAAATGAGCCTGTAAATGAGCCTGTAAAATTTACAAAAACTCAAAAAGCTATTCTTGATGCTTTAAGGGAGTATGCCAATATAAGTAAAAAGGAACTAAGCGATATTACTGGTAGATCAAGGTCAACAATTACTAGGAATCTTGCTCAGCTTGTAAAAAATGGGTCTATTGAGAGAATTGGGTCAGATAAAAAAGGTCATTGGAAGATTACGCTAAAAAAAACATTAAGGAGAACTAAATGATTATAAAAAAACTTAGAGACACAGATATTATGAAAACAGCACACAATGTGGATGCCAGGAATTTGTACAATTCAGAAAATGCAATGATTACTATCATAAGGCTTAAACCTGGGCAATCTTTAAAAAAACACATTACTCCAGTGGACGTCGCTTTTTATGTTTTAGAAGGAACTGGAATTGTTGAAGTTGGAGACGAAACAGAAACAGTTAACAAAGATACATTAGTAGAAAGTCCAAAAGATATTGTTCATTGCTGGTTCAATGAAAGCGATGAAGACTTGGTTTTTATGATTATAAAGGCACCACGGCCGAATAAAAAAACAATTTTTGTAGCATAATCTAATTAGAATTTTCTTAAAAAACAGTATAATCATGAATCTGTTGTTGCAATTATTAAACTATATAGGAGATTGGACATGAAAAAGACTGATGTATTGGTCATTGGTGGTAGTGCTGCTGGTTTAGTGACAGCTGTTACGTCTAGAAGTAATTTTCCAGACAAGAAAGTAACCGTTGTTAGAAAAGAAAAGCAAGTTCTAGTTCCTTGCGGAATTCCCTATATCTTCGGTTCACTAGAAGGTAGTCAACAAAATATCATTCCAGATTCTAAGTTAGAGAACGCTGGTGTAGACCTTATTGTAGACGAAGTTACATCTGTTGATTGTGAAGCCAAAATATGCCAAACCAAAAACGGAGAGCAAATCAGTTTTGAAAAAATTGTATTTGCCACAGGGTCTGTGCCAAATGTGCCAAAATGGCTTAAGGGAACAGATTTAGAAAATGTTTTCACAGTGCCAAAAGATAAAGTTTACATAGATGCACTCCGAGAAAAAATCAAAAACATCAAAAATATTGTCGTTATTGGTGGAGGATTTATTGGAGTCGAAGTTAGTGATGAACTAAATAAGGTTGGTAAGAATGTAACTTTAGTTGAAGTTCTTCCACATGTTTTAGGTGCCGTATTTGAAGAAGAAACTGCAACAAAAGCAGAAAACGCTTTGATTGAAAGAGGCGTAACTGTTAAATCTGGTTCTGGAGTTAAAGAAATCACCGGTCAAGGCAAAGTCTCCGGAGTATTATTGGCAAATGGCGAAACTATCAAAGCAGAGGCTGTAATTTTATCTATGGGTTATGTAGCAAATACAGAATTAGCTAAAAATGCAGGTCTAGAATTAAATATATTTGGTCAAATTGAAGTTGACGAATATATGCGTACTGAAAGTTTAAATGTACTTGCAGTAGGTGATTGTGCTCAAAAGCGTGATTTCTTCACAAGAAGAAACACTCCGGGAATGCTAGCCTCAACTGCTTGCGCAGAATCAAGAATTGTCGGTATGAATCTTTATGGATTAGTAACAACAAAAAATTTCAAAGGAACTCTATCAATTTTTTTCACTAAAATTGGCGAACAAGGATTTGGAGTTGCTGGACTTACGAACTCAATAGCAAAAAAACAAAATTTACCCATTTTTACATCTAGATTTGAGGGCGTTGATAAGCATCCAGGAAAACTTGCTGGAGCACACAAACAAATGGTTGAATTAGTTGTTTCAAATAGGTCTGGATTACTACTTGGTGGAACTGTTATTGGTGGAGCAAGTACAGGCGAAATTGTCAATATTATCGGTCTTGCAATTCAAAACCATATGACAGTTTATGATTTACTCACTATACAAATCGGAACTCATCCATTATTAACTGCACCTCCAACAGCATATCCATTAGTCAAAGCAGCAGAAATTGCTGTTAAAACTCTAAGAAACAAATAGGCAAGGCAAATGGGGTGTGTGTTTATTCGCGCATCCCATTTAAATACAATAGTAAACTGACAAAAACACATTAATTTATTTCATCCATCTTCTTGATTAAGATATAATTTTTGTATGAATATACAAAAGCAAATTCAAGAATGGAAAAATAAAGAAATCATTTCAGCAGAGCAGTCCAAAGTTATGCTCGAGGATGTTACAAAAGATTCTCAAAACGACAAATCAAATGTTTTAGTAGCAATTATTTCTATTGTTGGTTCAATTTTATTAAGCATTGGCGTTGTTATGTTTTTAGAAGAAGCCAAGGATGTTTCAAACCTTGTTAAAACAATCATCATTATTGCGTTTACAGCGTCTATATACTATCTAGGCTATTACTTTATATATGGGAAAAAGAAACTACCTAAAGTTGGTAATTCATTAGTCTTCCTTGCCTCTTTACTTTTTGGGGCAAGTATTTTCTATATTGCAGATTTTTATAAAGTTGACTTATACACTCACGAAAAATGGGTATTACTAATTTGGTTCATAGGCGTTCTTCCTCATTTATTCATTGTGAAATCTAAAATCATTGCATTCCTCGTGGCAGTTTTATTTTATGTTTGCTTAGTGTTTTTTGCACATGATGGTGAATTTGTTGGAAGTGTAGTTCCATATACTCTTATTCCTGCTGGAATTTTTGGATTCGCTATTAGCGGTTTGATACAAAAAAAGCCACTGTTCAATGAAATAGGAAATATATTCAAAATAGTTAGTGTTAATGCAACCTTACTTTCTTTATTATGGTTTTGTTTTGGGAAAAATGGTAATAACCTACAAGCTTCAGGCAAAGCATATGTAGTCTTGTTAGTTTATTGCATCGTTTTTACTCTAGCAGCATTAACAGCGGTAACGATGAATATAGTATTTGAACGTAACAAAGACATTTTTACACGTCTAGTAAATTGTATTTTGTTATTTGTTCTAGCATTATCAAGTTTTGTTATTTTCTTCTTAGCTCAATCTCAGGGGATCATGCTAATTTTCAATTTATTGTTTATAGCTCTAACATTAATCATTATTTTTTACATTGGAAACAAAACACAAGATATACTTGCTGTGAATATTGGTATTTTCTGGTTAGTAATTTTCACAATAAGCAGAGCAATAGATTTGTTTGGAGATAAAGTTCCAAGCTTTGTAATAGTTTCTTTTTCTGGAGCTGTGCTTGTTTTAGGTGGGATTCTTGTTGAAAAGCAGAGAAAAAAATTGACACTCTATAAATCGAAATGAAAAACCCAATAGAGGAAAAGTGGTAAAAAAGTTTTGCAATTTTATAAAAGGCACTTATACTAATGTTAGTGAACATTAACTAACTTAAGGAAGTGCTTGTGACTACAGACTTTAACCAAAGGCAGAAAGAAATAATAGACGCATCAATTTCTTTAATTGCCGACAAAGGAATTCAAAACCTTACGTTGAAGCATATTTCTCACGAAATTGGAATATCTGAACCTGCAATCTATAGATATTTTAAGAGTAAATTCGAAATTGTTATGGGTGTTTTAGACACTTTTGAAGATATTTCTGATACCGTATTGAATTCTGTAGAAATTAGCAAACTAGAGACTTTAAATAAAATAGAGTTTTTCCTTTCCGATAGGTATAAAAGATGTGAAGAAAATCCAAAATTAGCTAAAGTAATGTTTTCTGAAGAACATTTTCAAGAAAACGACAAACTGTCTAAAAAAATTCTTCACATTATGTCTTCTCATGGGAACGAAATTCAAAAAATTATAGTTAAGTGTCAAGAGGTTGGCGATATTAGAAATGACATAAGTGCAGTGAATGTGTTTAGGATTATTTTTGGACCTATGAGGCTTTTAATTAAGCAATGGGGATTAAGCAATTATAGATTTGTTCTTTCTGAAGAAGGACTCAAGTTGTGGAATTCTCAAAAATTATTGTTAAAAACATATCCTAAGCCTTACAAACGGAAGATGTTCGAGTGAGACGCAGTGAATTTTTGTTAATTAAAATCAGTATCTAGGAGGATGTAAAATGAGTATGTTTTGTAACCAGTGTCAAGAAGCGAAGAAGAACGTAGGTTGTGACTCAGTTGGGATGTGCGGCAAGAAAGAAAATGTATCAAATCTTCAAGACTTATTACTTTATGTTGTTCGTGGTATATCTGCCGTGGCAGAGTGCACAGGACAAGAGAAAAATCTTGAAGTTGGAAGATTTAACATGCAAGCTTTGTTTAGCACTATAACAAACACAAATTTTGACCCAAAAGACATTGAAGAATTAATAACAGCTGGACTTGCTCTAAGAAACAGTATTACTTCAGGCATAGAAAGGGCATGCCCACATTTCTTATCCAACGACTACATATCATGGATGGGAACACCAGCGGTTTACGAAGAAAAGGCAAAGAAAATTGGATTTCTATCTATTGAAAATGAAGATGTCCGTTCACTCAGATCATTATTGGTTTTTGGATTAAAAGGAATTGCAGCCTATGCCGATCATGCTAAAAATCTTGGCAAAGAAGACGAAGACATCTACGCTTTCGTTGTAGAGGCAATGAATTCTTTGAATAAAGATTTATCTGTAGACGAAATGGTAGCAATGGTAATGAAGGCAGGAGAATATGCCGTTAAAACCATGGCATTGCTTGACGGAGCAAATACAAGCACATATGGAAATCCGGAAATCTCAGAAGTAAACATTGGAACAAGGAATAACCCTGGAATTCTTATTTCTGGTCATGATCTTAAAGATATTGAAGAGCTTTTAAAACAAACAAAAGGAACTGGCGTAGACGTGTATACACATGGAGAAATGCTTCCAGCAAATTACTACCCAGCTTTCAAAAAATACGACCATCTAGTGGGCAACTATGGCAACGCATGGTGGAAACAGCAAGCTGAATTTACTCAATTTAATGGACCAATTCTTATGACAACAAACTGTATTGTTACAGTAAAAGATGAATACAAAGACAGAATATTTACAACAGGTCCTACAGGATATCCTGGAGTAACACACATTAATGAACCAGAAAACGGTAAAAACAAAGATTTTAGCGAAATTATTGAACTTGCTAAAACCTGTAAACCACCAATCGAAATTGAAACAGGTAAAATTGTTGGTGGATTTGCCCATAACCAAGTTATAGCTCTTGCTGACAAAATAGTTGCAGCTGTTAAATCTGGTGATATAAAGAGATTCATCGTAATGGCAGGTTGTGACGGAAGACATAAAACAAGGAATTATTACAAAGAAGTTGCAGAAAATCTTCCAAAAGATGCAGTTATACTAACAGCTGGATGTGCTAAATATCGCTACAACAAGTTAAATCTTGGTGATATTGGTGGTATCCCACGTGTTTTAGATGCAGGTCAGTGTAATGATAGCTATTCCCTAGCAGTTATTGCGCTAAAACTTAAAGAAGTTTTCGGGGTAAAAAGTATTAATGACCTACCAATTTCATTTGATATTGCTTGGTATGAACAAAAAGCAGTTACAGTATTGTTGGCACTTCTTTACTTAGGAGTAAAAAATATTCGTCTTGGACCTACATTACCAGCATTTCTTTCTCCAAATGTAGTAAAAGTTTTAGTTGAAAATTTTGACATAAAACCTCAAGGAGAAGTTATGGCAGACATTAACGCCATGATGAACGGAAAGTAGAACTATTAGGCACCAATAGTAATTTTAACAGCTGGAAGGTTTCTTTTTTGAGGCCTTCCAGCTTTTTTTCAGTATTGCCAATTCTATCAACTCGTGTATACTAATCTAATTTCACTTCTTCTTGAAACTGAAATCAACTGTTTCCTAATTTTATCAATTTTGGGGGTAATTTGAGTGAAAGATATGAAATTGAACATACTGTTTGCACTGTTTATTGGGCTTTTGGTCGGAATGAATCTTCTTGGTGGAAAAATTGTTAGCATATGGGGAGTTTCTGTTTCGGTAGGAATTTTTATGGTACCTTTAACATTTCTCATAACAGATATGGTTGCAGAAGTTTTTGGAAAAAAAACAGCAAAGCAATTTGTTACATGTGGAGTAATTGTTCTTGTGGCGATATTTTTATATACAACATTGTTTACATTGTTGCCACCACATGAACGATACAGTTTTAATAACCAATACACAATAATATTTGGCAGTTCGTTAAGAATGATTATTGCAAGCATTATAGCTTTCATGTTATCTCAATATCACGATGTATTTGCTTTTGAATTTTGGAAGAAAAAAACAAATGGAAAAGCACTTTGGCTTAGAAATAATCTTTCAACAATAACATCTCAATTGATTGATACTTTATTATTCATGTTTATTGCGTTTTATAGGATTGCTCCACAGTTCACTTTCTGGTTTGTTCTTCAATTGTGTATCCCATACTACTTGTTCAAAATACTCTTTGCTGTCCTAGATACACCATTTGTATATATCGGAGTTAAGTGGTTAAAGAAAGGCAGTGCTTGTTAGATTTACTGGATATTAATGCATAACCTTCACATATTTTTTGTTTAAAGCAATTAAAAGAAAACGAAATTTGGTTTTGAAATGACAGACCGTATTTTTTTATCTGTATGAATGTTTTATAATATAAGTACAAAAAATCCCAAGGAGGATAAGCATGAAAAATAACACCGTAAAAAGTGCAGAAATTAAAAAAATATACATGGATCATAGTGCAACTACACAAACTGATCCAGCTGTGGTTGAAGCAATGCTTCCATATTTAACAAAGTTTTATGGTAATCCATCTGCGTTGTATTCAATTGCGGAGGAATCAAAAAAGGCTATTGATAGATCAAGAGAAACAATTGCTTCTTTCATCAATGCTTCACCTAGCGAAATAATTTTTACAAGTTGCGGAACAGAGTCTGACAACCAAGCAATTATTAGCATAGCAAGGCTTAAAAAGGAAAAAGGTAATCACATAATTACTACTTCTATTGAACATCATGCTGTTTTGCACACGTGCGATTATCTTCAAAAAGAAGGTTTTGAGGTTACATTTTTACCGGTTGATGGATACGGCAGGGTTTCTGCTGAAGATTTAAAAAAGGCAATTAAACCAACAACAATATTGATTACCATAATGCATGCGAACAATGAAGTTGGAACTTTACAGGATATAAAAACATTAAGCTCTATAGCACATAAAAACGGCATTTTATTTCATACAGATGCAGTACAATCAATTGGAAAAGTACCAGTAGATGTAGTCGAAATGGGAGTTGACATGTTATCTTCCTCGGCACATAAATTATATGGACCAAAAGGTGTAGGATTTTTGTACGTAAAAAAGGGTGTTCCAATGAAGCCTTTCATGCACGGTGGAGATCAAGAAAGAAAGTTAAGAGCTGGAACAGAAAATGTAGCATCCATTGTTGGTTATGCAAAAGCCATAGAGCTTGCAAAAAATTCATATGAAGCTGAAGCCATTAGGTTACGCAATCTGTCAAGATATTTTGTTGAAGAATTAGATAAGGCTGTACCAGATGTAGTTTTCACTGGTCATCCAACAGATAGAACCCCAGGGCACGTCAGTTGTTGTTTTAGCTATATTGAAGGAGAATCTGTCCTTCTCATGCTAGATAGCTTAGGGATTTGTGTGTCAAGCGGTTCTGCATGCACAGCTCGTAGCTTGGCAGCTTCACATGTTTTGTTAGCAATGGGCATTGACGTTACAATTGCACAAGGTTCAATAAGGTTTACGCTTGGACATGAAAATACAAAAGACGATATTGATTATGTACTTAAACACCTACCAGGGATAGTAGATAAATTTAGAAAAATGTCACCACTTTATGAAAAATAGATATTTAAAACTAGAAAAGGTGATTGAATGTATAACAAAAAAGTAAAAGATCATTTCATGAATCCAAGGAATGTAGGAAAGATAAAAAACCCTGACGGAACGGGTGAAATTGGAAATCCCAAATGCGGTGACGTCATGCATATCGAGATCAAAGTAGAAAAGGGAATCATCGCAGATGTAAAATTCCAAACTTTCGGTTGTGCAGCAGCAATAGCATCAAGTAGCATGGTTACGGAAATTGTTAAAGGAATGACAATTGAGGAAGCAGAAAAAGTAACCAATCAAGCAGTTGCAGATGCACTAGAAGGATTGCCTCCAGAAAAAATGCATTGTTCAAACTTAGCTGCAGATGCTCTCCTAAAAGCAATCCAAGAATACAAAGAAAAGCAAAAATAGTGTGTTTTCAATTTAAATTTAACAATATTAAAAGGAAAAAATTATGAAACGTTTATTAACATATGCTTTGTGTACCTTGTTAGTTGTTGGTCTAGCTCAAACATTAATGGCTTGTGGAAATACTGAAACTAGTTGCAATCGTAATCAATCCTACTGTGACACACAAGCATCAGAATGCGATGAACCATCTTCATCATGTAGTCAAGAATCATGCGATGAACCATCTTCATCATGTAGTCAAACATCATGTGATGAA
>JAGLCW010000247.1 GCA_023146045.1 Caldisericia bacterium | reverse complement strand
TAAAAACCCTTACATAAGACCATAATTGATGTTGCTCGCAAAAGGAGAAAAATTATGAAACTACGAACATTTAAAAGGTTAATGTGTATAGTTCTTGCAGTTTTTTTGTTTTCATTACCAACTTACGGAAATGAAGGTCTTCTGGACTCATCACAGGAAAAAGTTGAGATATTATTTGATGGAAAACCAATAAAACCTTCTTCAGAAGTAGAAAAATGGGACAATAGTTTTGGGTGGCTTACTAAAGGAGAAAAGAAACAAAGAACTTTGACTTTTATAAATCATTCAAACGAAGATATATCATTTACTATTTCTCCAAAGTCAACTGAAGAAGTGTTTGCTGTGCCATCACAATTTACATTAAAAGCAAACGAAACCTTCTTCTGTAATTTAGTTGTACAACCTAAAGATAAAGCTGTAAGGGGTAATTATTATGAGTATATTAAAATACATTCGCTTGAGGAAGATCTTAATGTGCAAGTTAATTATTGGTTCCAAACAGATTTCAGACAAATAACAATTTGGAAAAACAAAAAGAGTTTTGAGGATATTGATAAAAATGTTAAGACAACCCTGAATTTTTCTCTTCCACCAATTATTATCAACGGGAGAATATATGTAGAACTTAGTTTTTTTCGAGAAATGATTGGATATTTAACTCAACTTCATTATGAAAAAAACATAGCTGTTACATTGTATGTTGACGGGAACACTCTTTATTTTGAATCGCTTTCGGACAAAATCATAATTAACGGAGAACCAGTGTATACCGAAAACCGATTAGATATAATACATGGAAGTAGGATGTTTTTACCACTACGATTTCTTGCAGAATATGCTGGATATAATGTAACATGGGATCCTTCTGAAGAAAAAGTTACTTTGCTATATAAAGTCAAAGACTGACCGAAAACGTTACATCAAAGAATTGTGTGCGGACATAATCTTGTCTCAGTTAGAGTCCAAGATTATGTCCGAACGCCCTATTTCACCAGTAATTTATGCTCAGTTGTCAAAACAATTTTGGACACTAATTTGATACACACAACCATTGTTGCATATAAAATGAAGTTTACCGTCAAATATAATGGGTCCATTTTTAATATAGACAGAAGGAGCTGATAGTTCTTCTGAATCAAAAACATGATTTCCTTCATTAATTGAAATTGGAAACTTCCATTTCCAGAGAAACTCATGCGATACTATATCAAATGCAACCAGGTATGATGACCCTCTATTCCAATCTTGTGGGCCAAGAGCAAAATAAACTTTGTTTTCCTGTTGCACAATTCCATGAATAGAATAAGGAGGCAAATCTGTTAAATGCATTTTCCAAGAAACGTTTTTTGAATCAGCATCTAAACCAATCACAAAATTATCATTAAACACAACAATTTGTTTTGAATATCCAACTATGGTTTTTAATGTGGTTGGCATATCTAATCCGAGTTCGTTTGCATTTTTACTCCATTGCAAAGAAGCATCTTGCAAAATCATCCCACCTACCAAAGTTTGTTCATTCCTGGAAACAAAGTTGATTTCAGTATTTTTCGATATTGTTTTACTTTTTGATTCTTCTGGAAAAGAAATATCGGTTAATGCTATATCTCCAAGAGAAGTAAACATCTGTGTAGGAAAATGAAATCGAAGCAATGAACCGCTTCCATTAGATGAAGGTTCTTCATTTGATAAGTACAGATCATCTCCTATGATTTGTAATAAAACAATATTGTTACTTTTTATATCTTTCGGTAATGTTGTGCACATTGAAGTTTCCCCTGTTGCATCAACAAATCCTATTAAATATTGCTCTTCAAAATATGTTTCATTGTCCCAATAAGAAATTGAAATCAATGTAAAACACTCATTATACTTTGTTTCTATTCCACTGATTAGATTAATAAAAGCTCCTTGGCTTTGTTTAATTTCATTTTTCTTTTCTTCCGAAAGAACTTCGTCTGGAATAAAATCAATTAGTGGTTTTTGCCATAATACTTTATTGTTTGATTTGCTTATGGCTAAGACTGTATCGAATACCTTTGTTTTTTCATCTGATGAAACTAAACCATCTGAAGATGATTCAATTGGCAAAGAAACAACATACAGATTCTCTGTTTGATGAATTGTTTGAGACGATGGATGAGATCGATAATGAAAAGCACCTGGTATTTTAATTTCTTGAATTTGAGACGCTTGATTAAAATCAATTATATCATTTATTGAAACAGAAATTAAATTGGTTTGCTGTTTTTCATGCTGATTTTCTATTTCAACTGCAGGAATATTTTGAACAGTCTTTGTAGTCTTTGTACAGCCAACTGCATATAACATGGTGAAAACAATACAACCTGCTATTATTTTTTTTCTAAATTCTTTCTCCATTTTAATTCTTTGAATTTTTTTCTTGGTCATTTTACATGTTCTCCTTTTATGGCAATAGTGGTTGATCGTGTACTTTGTCGTTCGAATCATCTTTTTTCTTTCTCTTTCTTGAAAGACCTTTGTAAACCAATTCATCGAGAATCATTACTCCGTATTCTTTATATCCACCATACCCATTTACCGCTTGTCTCCAATGTGCTATAGATGGAGCATAACGAGCACCTTCACCTTTATAAGGATAGTCAGATTTTCTAACCAGCCATGCAAACCAGTGCCCTATACCAATACCGATATTATTTAATGGTGTAAAAAAACTTTCACCGCTCTTTGAAAATGATAACCCTTTTCCCCATGGACAATAATAATCACTTGTTTCAAAAAAAGCAGCAGATTCATATGGTACCATCATCAATCCAGCATATTGAACACCATTACTCCCTGTTTGTAATGAATGGTCGCCTGCATTAAGAAACTTCTCCTGGAAACTCATAGCCTTTGCTATATTTGCTAAATCAATTAATCCAAATGTAGATTTGTCTTCATCAAGACTTCCGTCTTTCTTAAATACTAGGTTACTTTTTAATGGTATATCGATTCCTGTTCGATCTGCCCAAAAACTTGTCCAAAAACCAAAATAAATATCATATTGGTTATACCGTGGATCAGAATAATCCGTACTTCCAACACCGTAACTATACTTTTGCATATTGTTGGCAATCACATACCCTATTGTAGCATGCTGCACAAATTTTTGTAACCCGTATGTACCACCACCTACAATATCCATG
>JAGLCW010000246.1 GCA_023146045.1 Caldisericia bacterium | reverse complement strand
TCAAAAATCCTTGGAACTTACAATAATTGATCCTGAAAAAAATGTTAAACTTGTCTTAGTTAAGAATCCTGTGACAATTGGCTCAAGTTATGATTGCCAAATCAATCTGAATGACTACTCTGTATCATCAGAACACTGCTACATTGGTAAAACGAAAAATGGTTTTTTTGTAGTTGATTTAAATAGTTGCAATGGAATAAAAGTTAACAACAATGAAGTAGATAAGACTTTTTTAAAAGACAATGATACAATACTGATTGGCGAAACAATTATTGAAGTTAAGGAGATATTTGTTGAATAGCTTTAATTCAAAAACCTATTTTGTTAAAGCAATTTGCTTTTTTTTACTATTTTCAATTTTTGTTTTTAATCATGCCAATTTACACATTGCACTTTCTGTGAACCTTACAGAAACTAAAATGGAATACTCTCTTGATACGTTATACTCTTTTACTAATTCAATAATCTATTTCGAAACATCTACAAATTCAGAAAAAATGGTTATTACAAGTAAGGGAATCAAAACTGGATCAACTTATATTCACGTAGCAGACTCGAATGGTTCAAATCTACTGCAAGTATTTTCACCTGGGTATGAAATGATAGGCAAAAATCTACGCTATTTTTCTGCGAAAACACAATTACCAACTTTATCTGGAAATGGAAGATATGTATGCATGGGTTTAAACGGAACAGATGCAAACAGTTCTAAAAAAACTGACTCCATATTAGTGTTTGATACTTATACAAAAAGAAAGCAGATTTTTCCAATAAGAATTCTTGTTCCTGGAACAAATCAAGCTGTTTTCTATCCGGTAATTAACCAGACACCAAATATATGCATGAGCTATAATGGAGATATTATTTTAGCTCAAATAGTAGTTGCATACGAAGAAAATAAAAGAACATGGGCAGAAACTGCACTCATTTCAATGGAAAGAAATGGAGCAAACCAAAAATTAATTATTGGTCCATCTGAATTTTCAAGACAAAGCCATTCTTTTGTTTTTAAGAAAAAAGTACACAGTCCTCATCAGCCAAGACTTACCGAAAACAACAAACTTGTTTTTTTTGGACAGCTTTTTGAGAACAATTCACCTTTCGATTTAAAAGGTGAATTGTTTCAATGTGAAATTAACGGAGACTTTGTAAAACAATTAACCTCATCTAGACGCTTTGACAAAAAACCTGAAGAATTTGGTCCATTCGTGCTAAATATGTATGGGACAAAAGCTTTTTTCAAAACTTTTTCTAACAACCAGTGTTACCTATCATCAATTTCCATTTCAGGATCAATAATTACAAACCATTTTCCAATGGACAAAAATACTAGATTCTGCATTAGTGGTGATGGCAATAGAGTTTTCTATATTGATGAAAAATCCAACAATTCTTTAATTTTTAAAGAATTTAAAAATGATACTATAGAGACTTGTTTTGTTATAGACAAAACACAAACAGGAAATCCGCAAAACGAAACTGTTTTTAATTCTTTAACAAATCAATCTTTTACGGCAGTGTCTAAAACAGATTTTACTGGAAAAGACTTGTTATATATGGTGAATTCAAATTGTCTAACTAGACTAACAACCGTAAAAGATACCTTATCTCCAAGGTCTGTGAAATCTCTTTTTCAGAATAACCGATCAGTAGTTATGATTAACGAAAAACCAGTTTCTGTATCTGCGTCTCCATATATAAAAAACAACAGAATAATGATTCCAATGTCCATTTTGACCAAATATTACGGTATGCAATATTACCCAAACCTTACAAGGGGAATTTTAGAAGTAAGATACAATGGTAATTTTTATAGGTTTTACATAAACCAGAATTTCTTCTTTGTTAATGGAGTCAAAAATGTTTTTAATTTTCCGATTGAACTTTATAAAAATGAACCATTTTTCCCAGGAGGGTATATTTCATCTGTTTTTTCCTTTTCGATTAAATGGAATAGTAAAGAACAAATTTTGGCCATATCGAGGTAGTAAATAATGAATTTTAACGACGTTTTACCACTAGACTTAAGCTCTACATGCAATAGAGAAATTATCCAAAAGAGTTTCCACATCACAAAAAATGCTGGTTTTTTCGCAAAAGAAATGCACTCAAAAAACTTTTCTATTCATCACAAGGACTCTATAGATTTAGTAACAGAAATTGACATTAAGACTGAGAAGCAAATAATTTCCTCGATAGAAAGTTCTTTTCCGGATCATTCAATTGTTTCAGAAGAAATTGGAGAAATCAGAAAATCAAGTCCTTTTACATGGATTATTGACCCAATTGATGGAACCACAAATTATGCACACAGATTGCCATTTTGGGCAGTATCAATAGGAATATATGAAAACGATAATCCAATTATTGGCTTAGTATTTGCCCCAGAAATGAATCAGTTTTTTATTGGAATACACTCTCAAGGAGCTTGGTTAAATGGACAAAGAATTTTTGTTTCCACTTGTGAGAATATTTCACAGTCTTTGTTGTCAACTGGTTTTCCATATGACATAAGAGAAACAAGTTATACGAATCTTGATCTTTTTTCATACTTCTGTAAAAAAACTCAAGCGGTTAGAAGGTTTGGTTCTGCATCAATAGATATTTGTTATGTTGCTACAGGTCTTTTGGATGGTTATTGGGAACAAGATTTGAAGCATTGGGATTTTGCAGCAGCTAAAATAATTCTTGAAGAAGCAAATGGCATAATCACTACAATTCATGGAGATACTTTACCATGGAAGCACTCATCTGTTTTATGTGCCAATAAAAAACTACACTCTGTTATAGCTACGGAAATTGCACACTCAAACGCTATTTTAAAGAGAATATGAGAAAAAGATTCTTCCTTGTAATATCAATTTTTGTAGTGTTTACGTGTCTTTTTTCATATTTTTCTTTTTCGATAAATGCATCAAATAAAACTGTTCCTATCTCTTTGGGAGTTGATAATTGGACCAGCACCGGTAAAAACAGTCGCTTAACTTGGGTCAACAATACTTTACTTTGGAATCCAGGAGGAAACAATGCTTCCATAAAAGCAAAATATATTCCAAAGGATTGGCAACAATTCCAAGAAATCAAATTTACATTTTCTAGCAATCAAAATTCAAATAACTGGATTTCAGTTGTTGTTATTGACAACTTGAACAGGTACAAATTTTCATATTTTACAGTAGATTCGATTTCAAAAAAAACTGTAAACTTTCAAATACACAGTCTTTTCTCTGCGTTCGGAGGAGATCAGGAATTCAATTGGAATAACATTCATTCTTTTGCTTTGTGCTCTCATCCAAATGCAAATCAAAACATAGAGTCTTTAGTTATTGAAATTAATAAAATTTCATTACTTTGTGAAACATCAAAAGAAAAAGACCCTTTTCTTTTCTCAATTTCAAAACCTGTATCTCAAAAAGATTCGATTTTCTTTACTGAACAGATACGCAATGACATTTTCAATAGAACTTCTCAAGACAAAAGAATCGATCTATTATTAAGTTATTGCTTTGAAGACGCTACTACAATAGAAGAAAATATTTCTACAAAACAAATAAGAAATATGTCCTTAAAAAGTCAATATCAGAAAAATTTCGGTACGGGTTCGGTAAAAGAAGCTCTATTTAAAATTACACCAAAATACTGGACCAAAATATTTAAACAAAGTGATATTTTCTTACAAGAACACGCAATAAACTATCTCCTTAGTGTTGATTTATTACGTGACGAAATTTCAAAAACTCCTGCTCTTCAAATGCAAACTCAATCAAACATTAAGAAAATATGTGAAATAGAACTTGAAACTTGTAAGTATTGGACCATACATTATCCATTTGGAAAAGGTAACAACCATGTTACAAGAGCAGCTAGCATTCTTGGGTTGAGCTCTTTGTTCTTAGACGACTACAGTCTTCAAAAGGAAATGCTTTCTTTTTCTCTATATATTTTAGATGAATATATCTCTTTCCAAATATCCGAAGATGGTGTTCTTAATGAGGGAACTCATTACTATACATATTTTATGGAGATTTTTACATATTTTGCTTATGCTGTACAAACCACTCTTGGGTTAAATCTTTTCAAAGACTTTCCATTTTCTCAAAAACTTTGTGCAATGGTTCATTGGTCAATTAGTATTCAAAAACCTAGCGGTTATTTGCCATCCATAGACGATTCATGGCAAACCAATGTCTCTTTCCCATACAGCTTTATAATACCTTTTTTTCCAGAAGAAGCAGAAACTCTGCTTTGGTGTTCCACTAATTTTGCAAATCAGAGTCCAATAGAAAATGAATCTTGGAATATTGCTAAAAGCTTGTATATTCCTCTTTCGCTATTGAGTAATATTTCTTTTTGTAACACTATCCCGAAAGAACCAAAAAGGAATAGTTTGAGTTTTTTCGAAGATTCTGAGATCGTATTCAGAAATAATAGAAACGTTAATGGTAGCTACTTAATGTTTTGTGGGAAAAAAATGTTTTCTCTACATGAACAGAATGATGCTGGTCATATACAAATTTCATATGGGAATAAACCTCTTCTTTTGGAAAGTGGCTATGGTCCAACTGGTTGGTCTTCAAAGCATAGAAGATATTACGTTTCTTCACAAGCACACAATACATGTACAGTTGACGGTAAAGGTCCAGTATCTTGGTATAATGGTGGAGTTGGTCCAATAGATAAATCTAATATTTGCGAATTCTTCACTTCTGACTTCTTTTCGTATGGATGTATGGACATTGATCTGTCAATTTCAAACCCAGATGTTAAATACAAAAGAACAATTTTTTATCTTCCTGAAATTAAAAACAAAGAGAAAGAAAACTTGTTTCCATTTTACTCGTTTGTTCTCGACTCTTTTCACTCTATAAATGAGCATAAATATTCATCTTGCTATCACCCTAGTGGCAATCTTCATCAAGTTAACTCAAGTGGGATTCATTACTCTGATGAAGACAAAGAAAATTTTATTCACCTAAAAACAACTCAAGAAACAAAACTAAAAAACTCTAAAGGTTTTTTGTCAAACTACTGGGATCAGGAAGTTGAAACTACTTATTTTGAATTTAAAAAAACAGAAACTTCAACAATAATTGAGTCGCTTATTTTTATGGATTCTGATAAAAATGGGTACATAGATTTAATAAAATCAGAAACCAATGCTGGATCAGAGTATCAGATAAAACCAGTGGAAGGGAAAAATCCATATTTCTCTTCTTGGGTTCGAGATATATTTTTAATCAATGAGACTCGTACAATGCTTAGGAGTAAGAATGTTTACTCTAACAGTAAATATTGTTTTTTAAGAGAACAAACTAACGAAGCAATGCATTACTACATAAATGACGGTAGCTACTTAAACATAAATAATAGTCCCATATTCTACTCAAATAAACGCATTGAAAGTTTATATTTTTATCCCAAAAATCCATTAAAAAATGGTATAAAGAATCAAGAATGCATTTTTTCAGTTGATAAACTTGGAACTAGATTTTCGTTCTTCACAAATGATGCAAGTAGCATCACCGCAATTTTTATAGACAATGAAGAAATTTCATTCTCTTTAAAAGAAGCAAGAGTTACGGTTTCATTACCAATTGGAAATCATGTTTTGACTTTTCAATGAAAAATACTAAATTTGACTCAATATTAACAAGGAGTTTCAATTGAATAATGTTTTAGAAGAAATTGAAAAATGGAAACTTAAAAAAAATGCACTCATTGTTGCACATAACTATCAACCAGGCTATATTCAAGATATTGCAGATATTGTAGGTGACTCTCTGGAGCTTAGCAAATTAGCAAAAGAAACATCTGCCCCTGAAATAGTTTTCTGTGGTGTTAAATTTATGGCTGAAACAGCAAAAGTTCTATCACCAGAGAAAAATATACTAATTCCAAAAATTGATGCTGAATGTGATTTAGCTAAGTCTATTTCTCTCAAAGATTTAGATTGTTTAAAAGAAAAATATCCAAATGCACCAGTAGTTTGCTATGTGAATTCTACTCTAGAAATGAAAGCAAACAGTAATTATTGCTGCACCTCATCAAATGCATTGAAAGTTGTAGAATCTATTCCAGAAGACACAGTTATTTTTGTTCCAGACAAAGGGTTAGGCTCATGGATTAAACAAAAATCCTACAAAAATATAATTCTACATCCAGGGAAATGCCCAGTACATTGGGATCTAAGCATTGATGAAATTGAACAAACATGTAAATCATATCCCGGTGCTCCACTTTTAACTCACCCAGAGTCAAATTCTGCAGTTCGAGATAGAAGTGATTTTGTTGGTGGAACTGGTGGTATGATAAATTTTGTTAAAAATACAGATTTCACACACTATATAATTGCTACAGATGTTGGAATGATACACAGATTAAAAAAACTTAATCCGAAAAAAGATTTTATTCTTGCAGCTGAAAATATCTCATGCAGGGATATGAAAAAGATTAGCACACAAGATGTTCTATCCAGTTTAAAAGAAGAACAATACTTAATCAACATTGATCCAGAATTGTCGAAAAAAGCGTTAATGGCAATTAATAAAATGATGGAGATTACAGCCTAATGAACAATTTTCAATCCAGTTATTTTGACATAATAATTGTTGGAACTGGAATATCTGGTTTGTACACAGCCCTGAATATTAATGAAAACCTTAGAGTGTTATTAATTTCGAAGGATAATTTTTTCAGATG
>JAGLCW010000245.1 GCA_023146045.1 Caldisericia bacterium | reverse complement strand
AACCTTGATTTTTATCCACAAAAGGGTCATGAGCAAAATGGAAAACGCCCGGCTCTTATTATCAGTAATGAATCCTATCACCGATATACCAACCTTGCTGTAGTTTGCCCAATTACAAATACAAATAATGGTTTTCCTATGCATATATCTCTAGCTGATCACACCTCTACAACCGGTTTTATACTTTGTGAACATCTAAAATCAATGGATTTAAAAGCAAGAAAGGCAACTTTCGTTGAAAGCATTAATTCGGATTTACTGGATGAAGTTTTAGAAAGAGTTGCTCTCATATTTGTTAAGTAATTTGACCAAGATTTAATTTTTTCATTTGTACCAAAATGGAAAACGAGGAACATATATTTTATTTATATTTATTGATTATTTGAAAATATATGGTAAAAATGAATTGAACTTAAGTCATTATTTGTTCAAAAAACCTTAAATACCATTCCTTCGGGGATGGTATTTGTTTATCTAATGTAATTCCGTGTGTTTTCTTAATTTATGCTAACTATTAAGAAGAAAGACAAACCTTTTATGTTCCGCTATACATTTTTAGTATTTGATTAGGAGTAATAGAAATGAAAATTACAGAAAATAAAATTTACTTATTTTATGTACTGATTGGATCAGTTTATTTTGTAAGCAAAGTATTGTTTTATGCCTTCGGTAGTGTTTGTGGCACTATGGCACTGTTGCTTGGTCTGCTTGCCACAATTGTAACAATTATAATTGGAATTTACGCTTTCAAGGAATTTGTTAAAAAACCAGATATACCGCTAGCACATTATTTAGCTGTCGTAATCCCATTATTTATTCTAGTTTACACTCCTATTTTTATGATCACAAAACTTGGAGTTCCAATAAGTCATTTCCAGACAGGTAAACTTATAATATTTATAATTTTTGAATGTCTTGCAGTTGCTCAAATTATTTTATCCATATTTATGTCTAGATGTTTGAGATTAAAACCGTAATAGAAAACTTGTTTTAAGTTTTACTGTAATTTGTTTGAATGAGTGGTTTTAATTATCTACCTACCGGACAAATACTAATTAGCAAAAAAGACTAAAAATACTTAGCCTGAAAAACGTGTTTCACGAGTGTTTATATATTTCAGAGTAATTTAGGCTAAAGAATATTGATAAAAAGTTTAATATGAGCTGTAGTAATGAGAGATAAAGAGCTGTTATTTGGAGCTACATGTCTGTAATGAGCAATTTACGGACATTACAAAAGTTTTAAGTTTTTAATCCCCATCAGACAATTTTATAGAAAACGTCTTTGTGCTAAGTAGTTCTATATTTAGCTGTTTGTTTTCAAATTTTACTTTAGGTCAAATTTCTCTTAGACTAACTGTCTTTAAATTCTTTTTTTATTTCTTCAAATTGATTTTCAATTTCTTTCAACCTTTTTTTACTTTCTTTAACAAGACCAATACCTTCTTTAACTTTTTTTAGTCCTGCTTCAATATCAAGTTCTTCTTGATTATCAAACCACTCATTTATTTGTTCTAATTTTTTTAATGTGTCGGTTAAGTTTAATTCTTTCATTTTTACTCCTTGTTTGATTCTTCTATTACAGATGTAAGGATATTCCCGTCTTCAACTCGCACATTCAATATGTTTCCTTTGTTTACTTGTTTGATTGAACGTACTACTTTTTTATTATATGTTAGAACTGAGTATCCTTTTTTCAGAACAGACTTCGGATTGTTTTTAAAAATTTCTTTTTCTTGACTAGCTATTCTAAAGCTAACTTTGTCTATAAAAGATTCAAAATACTGAAAAGTAATATTTATATCTTTTGCTAAAAGTGTTTTTGTGTGATTTATAGAAAATTCAAAAATTGAAATCGATTTCTTTGTTTCTGCTAAAAGTTTATCAAAGTAATGCCTAATGTTATTATAGAATGTGAGTATTAGATTCATATTTTTATCAATTATGTTACTTTTGTTGAACAGAATAAGAGAAAATTGATCAATAATGTGTGTACTTGTTGTCTGAATATTCTCAATTGATTTATCCCAAGATTTATTGATTTCTCTGGCAACAGCAGTAGGTGTAGAAACAGATAAATCTGAAACTAAAGAGATTAAAGGTACATCTTTGTCGTGTCCAATACCGCAAATAATTGGCACGCTATAGTCGACTAAAGATCGTATAAGAACTTCGTTATTGAAAGGTTGAAGACTTTCAAGACTCCCACCACCTCTTATTATTACTAATAAATCGATCGGTTTATTTTTAAAATAGTCTATAGCCTTTTTTAATTCTTTTATTGCTAGAACTCCCTCAACTCTAGAATCAAACAGAGAAATCTTTAATCCATATGTACCTAAGTTTGTTAATAAATCGTTTATTACTGCACCATATTTTGAAGTTATTACGCCAATATTAATAGGCAATAACGGCATTGGTTTTTTTCTTTCTACGTCAAACAAACCTTCTTCAAGGAATTTGTCCTTCAATTCTTCGTATGCTTTTTTTAAAGCCCCTTCACCAACTAACTCAATTGAACTAGCTCTAAAAGTTAGCCTGCCTGTTGGTTTATATACTTCTGGAAAACCATGAATTATTACATCTAAACCTTCTTTTACGTTAACACCACAAATATTGTAATCTGATCCCCACATGAAACAATTAACCATACTGCCATCATTATTGTCTTTTAGCGAAAAATAGGCATGCTTTCTGAAGCTGAAGCTTGATATTTCTCCTTTTATGGAAAATGTAACCGAGGACATGCTTTGATTTACAATATCAAGAAATTCACTAACTGTTAATAAAGTTTCACTCTGACAACTTTTGTTAAACGTATTATTTTCTTGATCGTATTTTTCTTGATTCATAATCATCCCTTAGTAGAAAGTTTCTCTAACATGATAATTACTGAGACTAAAAATTGCAAATTTTTGCATAATTTTCCATTGTTCAAACAAAATCTAAGAATATGAAAAATATTGAATAAATATATATTTCAAAAATAACAAATGTTAAGATTTTGTTAAGATTTGACCCCCTTGTTTTATGAAATATATAGGTATAATTTTAAATGTATGCAAATTATTGAGGAATAATATGAATAAAATACTAATCGTCGATGACGAAAGAGAATTAGCTAGAATAATCAAAATATACCTTGAATCCGAAGGATTTATCGTAAAGATTGCTTATGATGGTGAAGAGGCTTTAATGTTAGTTGATGACACATTTCATTTGATACTACTTGACGTAGCAATGCCTGGGATAGGTGGTTTAGAAACCTGTAGAAGAATACGAAAACTATATGAAATGCCGATAATATTTCTAACAGCAAAAACTGAAGAAGAAGACATGATTAATGGTCTAACTTCTGGAGCAGACGACTATATAACAAAACCTTTTACTCTTCCGGCACTTACATCAAGAGTTTATGCATCAATTAGAAGATATCGAAACACGTTTGACAAAAAAGCTAATAGAGTATTTAAAACAGAATACTTTGTTTTCAACCATGTAAACAAAAGAATAGTAGTTGATAATAAAGTTATTCAATTGACGAGAAGCGAGTATGATATGCTTTACTACTTAGCGTCAAATATGAATAAAGTTCTTTCTTTAAAAGAACTGTATGAAAAAGTATGGAACGAGCCTTATGACTGCAAATTTTCAAATAAAGTAATGGTATACATCAACAGGCTAAGACTGAAAATAGAAAAATATCCAAAAGACCCAATATTTTTGAGAAATGTTTGGGGAAAAGGATATACTTTTGAAGAAAAAAGACTAAAAATGTAAAATAATACACACTATATAAGCACTATAAAATAAAAATGTTAAGATTTTGTTAAGATTTACCATATTTAAAACTCCTTGTAATTCTTTAAAATTAGGATTGTTTAAGTGAAGGCACTGGAGGTAATAGAAATGGCTTCGAAATCCGGTATCGGAAATATTTAAGAGGGAAGTAAAGGATTGAAGATCAAATTAAATCTAAAAATACTATTAATTTTCATAAGTAGCCTTTTTATTGGGTTAGTTTTATTTGTAAGTTCTACATTAGTAGGTTATCATTCAAATATACTTGAAAACTACCATACAATGCCTAAAGATTACAAAGTTATTGAATCAAAAGAGGAAATGTTTATTGCTTTAAAAAGAAATGGAAGAATAGATTTATATAAAAAAGGGATGCTAAGCCAAAGCAGTTATTTAAAAAGTGTTTTAAATGATTTATCTGGTCATGGTCTGGTAAAAGAAGACGATGAGATAGTTGTTAAAGATGATTTGTTGTTTTTACAAAAAGTATTTCACATGGATATAACAAAAAAAGATCTAGTTGATTACACACTTTATCCGTATATCAAATTTGGTGAAGAGCTTGAATTTATTGTAACCGTCTACGATAAAGAAACCAAATTTAATGATATAAAGAAAGATTTCGAAGAGAGTGTAAACCGAGAAGAATTCCTGTTTCCTTTTGTGTTGGATTTTACACTTAGAGAATACGATGATTTGTTCGATTTGATGAAGTTTTACAGTCAAGAGTTCATTGTAAAGAACTCTACTAAAGAAAATATTGTGATGACTAACATTAGCAAGAATTACTTAAAGAATGATTATTCTCTTTACTCTGGAGAAGCAACTAGTTTAAAATATATATCTAAAGATGTAATCGAAACAACCCTTAGAAGAAAACCACACTTTGATGTAGTTGACTTCCCAATTAGTTTTTCAGACGGTCAAACTTTTTTTGTGTCATATTGTTTTAAGGGCGACTATGAGTTCTTATACATGCTCTCGTTGATATTTGCAATAATGGCTTTTTTGACATCTTTTGTGTTAATGACAAAACCAATGAGTAGATACTTAAAAAATATCGAAAAAGGAATTGTGAAGATTTCTCAAGGGAATACAGACATTAAAATAAGAATTATTGGTAATAATGAGTTAACAAGTCTTGCTAGTAATGTAAATATGCTAACTAAAGCTCTAAGAGATGGTTTTAATAAAGAGAAAGAATTAGACATTTCAAGAAGAATCTTAATAACTCACCTTTCACACGATTTACTCACCCCAGTAACAACTATTATGGGTTATTTAACCTTGGTCTCTGAAAAGAAATGGGAAAAACTAGAAGAAATGCAAGAATATGTTAACGGGGCAATGAGAAAATCTGAAGATTTAAGGTCAATGATTGAAAATATTTTAAGCTACAGTTTAGTATTGAAAAATGAACCAAAGGCAGTATTAATATCAACCCATTGGAATGAATTGTTTAAACAATACTTAGACGAATGTAATGTAGTCGCAAATAATGCTGGTTTTAAAATAATTACTTTGAATATTGATAATTACTTAGGAGATATTCTCTGTAGCAAAATGTATTTAAATCGTGTTGTTGGAAATATTATTCTTAATTCCACAAGACATGGTACTTCAAAGGAACCGATATCCATAAAAACAAATGAAACTAAAACTCATATTGAGTTAATTGTTGAAAATTATGTAAACATTAAAGATTGTATAAAGAAAACTGATCATTCCTGTTTAGAAAGAGATAAAAATAATGGATTAGGTCTAAAAATTTGCAAACAATTGATGCTGATGCAAGACGGTTATTTTGAAACAAAATTTGCTAGAATAGATGATATATCAGGTGAATATACTTTTGTAGTAACCATTGGAATAAAAAAGCATAGAACGTAATTTACTCAAATAATAAACAAAATATTACAAAAATATTTCGCTCTCGGTCACACCCTTATCAAATGCTATTTTTAGCCAATCTAAATGTTTACAAACGCGGTTAAGAATACTTAAAAACCGTATTGTGAGGAGCTAAGACGAAAGGTAATAACCTGTTGAAAAATAATAATATTTTAAACCTAAGTATCAAAAATATATTGAATAGATATTTTTAAATAGTCAAATAATAATATAGTATTTTTACTATAAAATTGAAAAAAACGACCAACCTGTTACTAACCACAATACTGTGGAGACAGCAGATACAATAAACATCACTATTAAAACGCATTGTGCCCACGTTTTTTTTGATGGATTAACCCTCTTGGAAAACGACCAAACAAAAAGCATAATTATTCCAATAATGGGTATACTAAGAAGTAAATAAGTTGTTAGCCATTGTCCTAGTGTGACTGGGCCAATATCAAGTAATTGGTTATTGTTTTTCATTTTAAGCTCCTAAGTTAAAATACTGATACAAATTCATTGAACCTTGTGGTAATGAGAAAGCTTTATTCAAAATGGTTAACATACTATTTTTAGGAATTTTCTTTTCCCAACTTTTACAATGTCTCCATTCTTAAATTGAATTTCTTCGAAAGGATCTGTAATTTTTATACTATTGATTGAAACTCCACCACCTTTAATGATTCTTTTGGCTTCTGATTTTGTAGGAGTCATTTTTTGATCTGTAATGAAGTCTGAAACTCTTACTTTTTCCGAATCTGAAATTCTAAATTCTGGAATATCAGTTGGAATTGATTTTTTTCTATGTACAGTAACAAAGTGATCCTTAGCTTCAATTGCTTCTTTTTCATTTGTGAATTTTGAAGTAATTTTTGTAGCTAGATCCATTTTAAATTCCATTGGATTTTTACCCATATCAATCTCAGTCTGAATTGTTTCTAATTCTAAATCGCTTAAATGGAGAATTAAGCGGTAGTAAGTTATAAGGAGTGGATCTGGTATTGACATTAACTTACCAAACATAGAAATTGAGTTTTCAGTTAACCCTATGTAGTTCCCTAAACTTTTACTCATTTTTGCTTCACCATCTGTACCAACTAGTAAAGGCATAGTTAGTATAGCCTGTGGTTTTTGATGGAAGTAACCTTGTAATTCTCTAGCTAACAAAAAATTAAATAGTTGATCAGAACCACCAAGTTCCAAATCTGCTTTTATCGCAACAGAATCGTATGCCTGCATTAACGGATACATGAATTCATGGAGAAATATTGGTGTTTGTGTTTTAAATCTTTTTGAAAAATCGTCTCTTTCTAGTATCTGAGATATAGTGAAATGAGACATCATTTTCAATAATTCATCCATAGTTAATTTCGAACACCATTCAGAATTGTACCTTATTTCAGTTTTAGAAAGATCTAGCACCTTCCCAACTTGTTGAAAATAAGTTTTTGAATTTGTCTTTATTTCTTCGTCTGTCAAAGCTTTACGAACTTTTGACCTTCCAGTTGGATCACCAATTTTAGCAGTAAAATCTCCAATAATGAAGATAATTTTATGCCCCATGTCTTGGAATTGTTTCATCTTTGATATTGGAACATAGTGACCCAAATGAAGGTCTGGTGCACTTGGATCAGCACCATATTTAATTCGAAGTTTTTCTCCAGATTCTGTTCTTTTCAGTAAGTCTTCTTCTCCGATAAAATCTACTGTATTTTTTCCAATAAGACTTAATTCTTTTTTTGTCATGAAAAACCTTTCTAAAACACAAGCTTGTAATAATCAAAGCTAATAGAATGTTACAAGTCTAGTTACTGCAATTTTATTAATTTACACCATAATATGGTATTATATATAAATGACAATTAACTTAAATAACATGAGCTGAAAAATACCTCATATTGGTTTGAAATTTTGAAAGGACTTTGTATGAATAAGAACGTAAGAGCTCCAAGAGGTACGAAATTAACATGTAAAGGTTGGATGCAGGAAGCGCCATTAAGAATGTTAATGAATAACCTAGATCCAGAAGTTGCAGAATGTCCAGAAGAATTAATTGTATATGGTGGATCTGGACAAGCTGCTAGAAACTGGGACTGTTATGAGTCAATCATTAAAACTTTACAAGATTTAGAAGCAGATGAAACTTTGCTTGTTCAATCTGGGAAACCTGTTGGAGTATTTAAAACAACATTAGATTCCCCAAGAGTAATGATTTCAAACTCTATGATAGTACCTGATTGGGCAACCTGGGATGAGTTTAGAAAACTTCAGCATTTAGGTTTAACAATGTATGGTCAAATGACTGCCGGAAGTTGGATCTATATTGGCACACAGGGCATTCTTCAGGGCACATATGAAACATTTGGTGCTCTGGCAAGAAAACATTATGGAGAAGATAAAGATCTTACTGGTAAGTTTGTTGTAACTGGTGGCTTAGGTGGTATGAGTGGTGCTCAACCTTTGTCTGTTACAATGAATGGTGGAGTTTGTTTATGCGTAGAAGTAGATCCAAAAAGAGCACAAAAAAGATTACACGATAAATACGTTCAACAAATTGTTACATCCTTGGATGTTGCGATAGATATATGTTTAAAAGCAGTAAAAGACAAAAAAGCTGTATCAGTTGGTTTGATTGGTAATGCAGCAGATATTTTTCCTGAGTTGGTTAAACGAAACATTATTCCAGATGTTGTAACTGATCAAACATCTGCACATGATTCTTTAAATGGTTACGTACCCAATGGCATGACACTTGAAGAAGCACTAATACTAAGAAAAGAAGATCCAAAAGCTTATATAAAAAAATCAATGGATGCAATAACTGAGCAAGTCCAGGCGATGCTTGATATGCAAAAAGCTGGTTCTGTAGTGTTTGATTATGGCAATAATATCCGTGGCCAAGCTAAAACTAATGGCTTAGAAAATGCTTTTGATTTTCCAGGTTTCGTACCAGAGTATATACGCCCACTTTTCTGTGACGGTAAAGGACCTTTTAGATGGGTTGCACTTTCTGGTGATCCAAATGATATATACGAAACAGACAAAGCTATTCTAGAATTATTTCCAGAAAATACACATTTATGTAATTGGATTAAAAAAGCACAGAAGGAAGTTGCATTCCAAGGGTTACCTTCAAGAATATGTTGGCTAGGATACGGCGAAAGAGCTAAGGCTGGACTACGTTTTAATGAACTTGTAAAAGAAGGTAAAATTTCTGCACCAATAGTAATTGGTAGAGATCATCTTGATTGTGGTTCAGTTGCTTCTCCTTACAGAGAAACTGAATCTATGAAAGACGGTTCAGATGCCATTGCTGACTGGCCAATTCTTAATGCAATGATGAATGTGGCGAGTGGTGCAACATGGGTATCTGTTCATCATGGTGGCGGAGTTGGAATAGGTAAATCTATTCATGCTGGTATGGTAATTGTATGTGACGGAACCGACGAACAGGCAAAAAGAATTGAAAGAGTCTTGACAAACGACCCAGGTACGGGAGTAATGAGACATGTAGATGCAGGTTACCAAAGAGCCGTTAAAACAGCAATGGAAAAGGGTATTAAAATTCCAATGATGGAAGAGAGTACTAAATAATGAAAACCTATCCAGAAGGTGTTATGAACACGAAGAAGATTGTAAGAGAGCTTAAAGAAAAAGAACATTACTTTTATCTACAACAAATAGACAAACTCGAGGGACAATACGTTTACTGTAATGGCAGAAAAATGATAAATCTAGCTAGTTACAGCTATTTAGGTTTACTTGGGCACCCAGACATTGATGCTTACGCTAAAAAAGCTATTGATGATTATGGAACTGGAACACATGGAGTAAGAATATTAGCTGGAACAATTCCATACCATACAGAATTAGAAAAAACTATCGCCGATTTTAAACACAGAGACGATTCAATTGTTTTTTCTAGTGGATATACAGCGAATTTAGCTACAATATCTACACTTTTTGGACGTCACGATGCTGTTATATGCGATAAATATGACCATGCATCTATAGTAGATGGCTGTTTACTATCTGGAGCTGAATTTGTAAGATTTAATCATAATGATTTGAAGAATCTTGAGCTTAGACTTCAGCAAACTCAAAAATACAATAGCAGATGTGTAATAATAGATGGTGTATACAGTATGGATGGTGATATAGCTCCAATACCAGAAATCATAAAACTTTGTAAACAATATGATACATATCTGTTTGTTGACGAAGCACATTCGGTAGGTGTTTTGGGAAAAAATGGAACCGGAGTTGAAGAATATTTCAACTGCTATGGAGAAATTGACATACTAATGGGAACGTTGAGCAAAGTAATACCATCTATGGGTGGTTATATTGCTGGAGACTCTGAGCTAATAAGTCATTTAAAACATAGGTCAAGAGCTTTTGTTTTTTCAGCAGCTCTTACTCCAGCCAATACTGCTGCTGCTACAGCTTCTTTTAGGGTTATTCAAAACGAAAAATGGAGAATCAAAAAACTCAATGAAAACATCGAGTATTTTATTGGAACTTTGAGAAATTTAGGCTTCAACCTACTAGACACGCAAACTGCAATTATTCCGCTAATAATACCTGAAGAAGAAAAAACATGGCAAGTTTGCAGGTTCATGCAAAATAATGATATTTTTGTTTTGCCTGTAGTTACGCCAGCAGTTCCGCCAAATACTTCTAGATTAAGAATGAATGTTTCTGCAATAATGACTAGAGATGATCTAGATAACGTTGTTAACAAAATTAAGGAAGCTGACAAGATATTTAAAATACTTTAATTAGGAGGGATTATGCATCCAATATTATTTCAGATTGGTAATTTTTCATTAAGGGCTTATGGTTTGCTTATTGCAATTGGAACGCTTGTTGGATTCTGGGTGGCATGGAAAAAAAAGAAAGATGCCAATATGACAGAAGACAACATGTTAGATTTGTTGTTGATTCTAATCGTTTTGTGTATTCTTGGTGCAAAGATTACATATATCCTAACTAACAGTCCTTTATATTATATTCAAAACCCAAAAGAAATATTGTCTGGTTCAGGACTTTCATTTATTGGTATTGTAATATTCGGATTTGCAACATGCTGGTTCTATGCAAAAAAGAAAAAAATTAATTTTTTTGCACTCATGGATATTCTCATGCCTGGTGTAATGATCGGTTACGCTATTGGTAGGATTGGTTGCTTTTTAAATGGTTGTTGCTATGGACTACCAACAAATTCATTCATTGGCTTTCATTTCAGTTCAGTAGAGAATTTTGTCAGATATCCAACACAGCTGTTTATTTCTTTTATGGCTTTTGTGTTCTTTTTCGCTCTTTTGTATATATACAAAAGTAAGAAATATCACGGTATCATTATGGGTTGGTTCTTAATATTTTACTCAACTATATCCTTAGTAGTTGGGTTTTATCGAGATATGCTAAGATTCCCACCTTTCAACTGGACACTAAATCAATACTCTATCTTTGTAATTATTCCAATCGCTATATTTATCTTAGTTTGGGGTAGCAAGCATGAACAAATTGTCATGCAAGACGGCAAAGTAGATGAAGGAAAAGTAGAAACCTGGGACAAGAAAAAGTTTGATGAGGATTCGAACGAAGTTATTATTAATTAAAGAAAAGTAATATCAGAAAAAATAGAATAAAGAAACTCATTAGGCTTTATCCTAATGAGTTTCTTTATTTAAACTAATAGTTTATATATGCATCATATTCCGCTGGATTAGGATAATTAACAGAAGCAAAAGCTTCTTTAGTTTTTTTACTGATCCACATATTAATGAAATCTATACTGAATACTTCTTTCAGATAATCATTATCCTTTTCAAGTTCTTTAAAAGCATCGAATAAATTTGTTGGAATACCATTTTCTTTTTCTATGGCAGTGTCATCAAACGGGTCAATATTATTCTTTAGACCATCAATTCCTGCAAGTAGTAATGCTGATATAGTAAGGTATGGGTTGCATGTAGCGTCGCCAGTTCTGTATTCAAATCTAGTTTTTTCTAATGTAGTGTAAGCTGGTATGCGTATAGCAGCATTACGATTTGATTTTGCAAATGTTTTGCTTGATGGTGCTTCATACCCTTGAATTAGTCTTTTGTATGAATTTGTTGAAGGATTTGAAAAAGCCATAATTGATCCTAGGTGCTTTAGTATTCCTCCCATGAAATTTAACGCTATTTTACTTAGCTTTAATGGGTGATCGGCATTAAAGAAAATTGACTTACCTTTGTCATCTACCAAATACATGTGCATGTGCATTCCATTACCAGGTGCATTATAAACTGGTTTCGGCATAAATGTGCTAAAAAAGCCTTCGTTTGAAGCAACATTACGGACAATAAATTTTGAAATCAATATTGCATCTGCTGCTCTGTTAGCTGGTAAAAAGTTTAATTCAATTTCTTGTTGACCAGGAAGACCGACTTCGTGATGATGGTATTTTACAGGAATGTTACATTGTTCAATAAGTTTAACCATTTCAGCTCTTAATTCAAATGTTTGATCATCAGGTCGCGAAATATGGTAACCTTTGGAATTATTGATTTGAGTTTCACTTTCAATAAAATCAACAAACGAAGACATCGGATTCATTGAAAAATCAAATTCTTCAAAAATATGAAACTCAAGTTCAGGAAGTATCATTAAGTCACTCGCAATACCAGTTTTGCGAAGATACTCTAAAGCTTTGTTTAGCATAATGTGTGGGTCAAAACAAAATGGTTCAGGTTTTGATGAATTTGGAAAGTGATTGATTGTACCAAAAACATTTACGGTGGAATTTTGCAAGAAAGGATCAACCCAAGCTGTTGAAAGGTCTGGTACTATAACCAAGTCTGATGACGTTACATCTGCGTAACCGAAATTTGATGCATCGAACCCAACTCCTTGTTTAATAACTTCTTCTGTAAAATAGGATATTGGTACAGTCACTTTTCGCAATTTTCCAAATAAATCAATAATTTCAAGATTTACTGCTTGAAAATTTTCTCGAATGTCTTTTAGTAACATAGCTACCTCCGCAAAAATTTTATAATAATTTCTTAACGTGTATCAAAGAGATTCTTCAGTTGTCGCTTCTATCATTTTTTTGATATATGATTCAAGTTGTTCTGGTAACTCTAGTAGTTTTACATCCAGAAAACCATTTGTTATCATAGATATTGCTTTGTCTTTTGTTAAGCCTCTACTCATCAAGTATTCAATCTCTTCATCAGCTATTGGTCCGATGGCTGCTTCGTGCGATAAACGTGCCTTAGGAGCTTTTGTTGCTGTAAGTTCAGGTACGGAATACATAGTCGCATCATCAGACATTAATATTCCTCTGCAATCAAGGTGAGCAAAGCTGTTATTTGTTCTTGCATGAAGATGTCCCCTAGCATTAACAACCGAATTGTCTTTTGCAACTGAACGAGAAATTATTTCACCTTTGGAATCTTTTCCAATCAACTCTATGTAAGTTCCTATGTCAATTTCTGAATCGCCTAATCCATATATGATTGAATTAGAAGAAGCGTTTGAGTTGTCACCACTTAACAGAATTGACGGATAAGATTGAATGCTTTTTGCAGGTTTTGTTAGAACATAGTTATTTATAAATCTAGCGGATTTGCCAACATCTACAACAGTTCTTGGTCTTACAGCAAATTCATCTGCCCAATTGTGTATCATTGTGAATGTAAGGTTCGAATCTTCACCCAAGTACATTTCTGTCATACCTAAATGAAGACCTTCTTTTACATTTGGATGGACAGTGCACCCTGAAATAATATGTGCGGAAGAACCTTCTTCCATGACAATAATATTGTGAACATTTTGCACTGCTAAATTATCTTTTGTTAGTAAACAAGACTGTATAGGTCTGCTGATTTTTTGATCTTTAAAAACTCTAATGAAGTAACCTTCGCATTCATGAAGTGCTGCCCAGGCTGTGTATTTGTCTTTGTCTGGAGATATCAATTTCCACAAGTACTTTTCAAGTATTTCGGGATATTTTTTTATAGCATCAGATATGCCCATTATCTCAAGTTGTCCGTTAAAAGTTTGATTTATTTTTTCATAAACTATTGAGTGGTTAACCATAATAAAGCTTGCACTTCTTTTTTTTTCATCGATTTCCATACCGGTAGCTCTGAAAATGTTTTGAATCTCAGGTGGAAAATCTTCAATATTCTGTTCTTCTTCAGAGTATTCTGGGAAATTAAAAATACTTAAATCAATATCTGAAGCATATGTAGCTTTTTTTTCTAATGCAGTTTTTGCTCTTTCAATAACATTTTTTTGTGAAGGGTTTTTCATAGTCTTTTACCTTTTTTCATAAAACCATGTTTTTTAATATCATTAAACAATACTTTTGGATCTCCATGAAGAATTAACCTTCCGTTAGTCATTATATGTCCTTCTGTAGCAGAGAGGTATTTGAGTATGTATCCAACATGAGTTACTATAATGCCTGATCTGCCTTCCTTTTTAGCTTTGTGAGACTGTATTATGGAATGAATCACTTTTCCGATAAGTTCAATGTTATCTAGATCAACTCCTGATTCAGGTTCATCTAGTAGAACAAGTTTGGGTTCCTGACATTTTATCTGCATTACTTCTGATCTCTTAACTTCACCACCACTAAACCCATCATTTACATTTCTGTCTATGTGGTTTGTTAAGTTTAATGCCCTTGCATAGCTTAAAGTTGGGGTTTTATGGTCTTTATTCTTTATTGCTTCACATAAGTCTTCTAGCGTTACTCCCTTAACTGCAGGTGGGTTTTGGAACATTAGACCAATCCCCATTCTAGCGCGTTCATCTAGTGTTTTATCTGTAATATCTATACCATTAAAATATATCGAACCAGTTGTTATTTTGAATTTTGGCATTCCAATGATAGTCTTTAGTAATGTTGACTTGCCGCTACCATTTGGACCTAGCAAAATGTGTGTTGTTCCTTTTTTTATATGCAAATTAATATTGTGAAGAAGTTTTTTATTTCCAACTTCAACAGAAATATTTTCTAGTTTTAACATATTTAAACTCCTTGGGAAACTAAATGTATGACTTCTAAATTATATGGGAGGATCGATTTAATTCAATTTGATAAAAAGACAAAAAGTTAACAATTATTAAACAAATCACTTAAATATTGTTTCTATCCCATGACTATTTAAAAATTCATCGAAACAATTTGGTGGTGGACATGTAAACTCAAATACTCTACCTGTACTACCAACGAATTTTAAAGAATATGAATGTAAGAGTAGTGGCACTGGTTGAGAATAGTCTACGTCAGATTTTATGGGTTTCTTACTGTAAAGTGCTGTTATGGGTTGGTTGTTAGAGGCTATTATGGAAATGTTTTCTTTATGCAAATTCATTTCCTTTTTTTTGAAAACTACATCTTTTTCGTTTGATGAGTTGGATAGCTGACTTTTTGATGGAATGAAAGCTGCTGTTTTGTAAGAAGGGATATTTGGTGCGTTTACTCCATATAGTAGATCACCGACAACTGGATGACCGATATATTGCATATGGACTCGAATTTGATGAGTACGGCCTGTATATATTTGAACTTTTAAAACTGTAAACAAATCATTGCCATTAATTCTTTTTATTCGTGTTGCTGCGAATTTACCGTTTGGAGAAGGGACAACCTTCCGTAGCTTATGATCTATATGTAGTGGGACAATAATATCCATTTTGTCCTTTAACATTTTTCCGTATACGACTGCAATATATTTCTTGGTGACCTTTCTTTCTTGAAACTGTGAGGAAATCCAAGCATGTGTTTTGTTGTTTTTTGCTGTTACAATGATTCCAGATGTTGCCCTATCCAATCTATGCACAATTCCTGCTCTTTCAATGCCATACTGCATTGCTAAGTCTTTAGAATGGTATAAAAGAGCATTAACCAATGTTCCAGATTCTTCTCTTGGAGTTGGATGTGTCAACATGCCTTTCGGTTTGTTAACTACGATCATGTCAGAATCTTCATAAAGAATTTCTATTGGGATATCTTCAGCTTTTATGTTGGAGCCTGTTGGGTCTTCAAATTCAACAGTTATGCTTTGTGTTTGTTTGACCCTGTATCCTTGTTTCGTAATGAATGTTTCATTGACTTTAACAAATCTTCTGAGAATAAGCTCAACAGATTTTGATCTAGAAATATTGCATTGATCAGAAATAAATCGGTCTAATCTAACACCGTGAGATGCATCGTCAACAAAAAAACTTTTTAGCATATATAATTTTACTCCAATTATTCTCATTAATCATGCGATTGTATGCAAATATTGTTCCTATATAGCTTATGTAAAATTTGTTCTAAGACAAAAAAAACTTATGCTTATTTTTTCTTATAGTAGTAAAGTGAAATTCGGAATTTTTGAAAGGAAATACCATGGTAAAAATAAAAGATTATCGGGCACTTTTTGCCTCACTGATATTATTTTGTGCAGCTATTGGTTTTGACAGATATACTAAGAGTTTGGCTATAAAAAGTTTACAATTAGAACCATATCACGTTTTTCCATATTTCGACTTTGTGTATGTGGAAAATTATGGTGCAGTATTTGGTCTGTTTGCTGATAAACCGATAAATTTTGCATTTATAAGCATTGTTTCAATTTTTGTAATTTTAGCTTTGATATATTATTTATTTAAAAGAATACCATGGGTACCAGTATCATTGATTATTGGTGGAGCAATTGGGAATATTCTAGATAGATATTTGTATGGATATGTGGTAGATTTCATAAAAGTTGGAAGTTTTTATGTATTCAATATTGCAGATGTATGTGTAACTGTTGGAGCTGGTTTGTTATTACTTTCAGTCTTAAAAGATTCAAGAAATGAAACAAATGAAAACACTTAAAACGATTTAAGTGTCCTAAACATTATTTATTAAACATTTAATATGCAAAGTATATAAATATACAAAATAAAGCGTAAAAACACCCTTAATAATGTACCATTTGTAAAGTAATAACATATAGTTGCCAATAATTAACTTGTTGATATACTCTATATGGTCAATTTTATAGTTGGAGAGTTATATGACTGAAGAAAAAGAAAAGATTATTAAAGATGTAAATGAATCCAATGTTATGTCAGAAGAAAAAAATTCATATGATGCGTCAAGCATAAGAGTTTTAGAAGGTTTAGAAGCCGTTAGAAAAAGACCTGCAATGTACATCGGTTCTACCGATGAAAAAGGTTTGAATCATTTAGCTTTAGAAATAATTGACAACTGTATTGATGAAGCTATGGCTGGGTACTGCAATTTGATATCAGTAGATTTGTCTGAACCTGACATTATCTCTGTATACGATAATGGAAGAGGTTTCCCAGTAGACAACCACCCTGATTTAGGAATTCCTGGAGTCACTGTAGCGTTAACTATGCTACATGCAGGTGGTAAATTTGATGACAATAGTTACAAAGTTTCTGGTGGACTACATGGTGTCGGTGTATCTGTGGTTAATGCACTAGCTGAGTGGTTGATCGTTGAAGTTAGAAGAGATGGAAAGATATATCGACAAAAATTTTCCCGCGGTGATCAAGTAACCGAGTTAGAAATTATTGGAGAAACAGATGAAGTAGGAACCACAGTTACCTTTAAACCGGATGCAGAAATATTTGAAACTGTAAGTTTTGATAGACAATTTATACAAAATAGGCTTAAAGAATTGGCGTTTTTAAACCGCAATGTCAAAATTAGGTTTACAAATCAACCAGAAAATTACTGTGTACAGTATCTCTTCAAAGGTGGTATTCAAGAATACTTAGAAAACGTAATAAAAGATTCTAAGCCTCTTCTAGATCCTCCAATGTTTTTTGAAGACGAGAATGATGGAATTTTCGCCGAAGTTGCTTTCACGTATCTTCCAGTGTCAGAAACTAGCTTGCTGTCTTTCGTAAACTCCATACATACAAGAGATGGCGGAACACATGTAAGTGGTTTCAGATCTGGAATACTTAGGGTAATCAACGAAAAAGCGAAAATGTTAAAATATAACAAAGAAGAAAAAGATTTGTTTGGAAGTGCTGATATTCAAGAAGGTCTTTCTGTAATCTTAAACACAAGATTGTTTGAACCACAATTCGAAGGACAAACAAAAGGAAGACTAGGAAATAGCAAAGTAAGGAAAGTTGTAGATGGAATTGTATATCAAAACTTTTCCTTTTACTTAGACAGAAACCCTGGAATGGCAAAAAAGATAATTGAGCGATGTTTAGTTTCTAAACAGGCTAGAGAAGACGCACAAAAAGCAAGAGAACGTGTTTTAAGAAAAAGTTTCCTTTCAAGTTCTGTGCTACCAGGAAAATTAGCAGATTGTTCAGAACGAGATCCTGAAAAAAGTGAAATATTCATTGTCGAAGGTAATTCTGCCGGAGGTAATGCAAAGCAAGCTCGAAATAGACATACACAAGCTATATTGCCGCTGAGAGGTAAAATATTGAATGTTGAAAAGGCATCCTTAGAGAGAATTCTTTCTAGTGCTGAGATACAGGCTATGATATCTGCTCTTGGTACAGGTATTGGCGATGAATTCGACTATACAAAATTACGTTACCACAAAGTTTTTATTATGACTGATGCTGATGTAGACGGAGCTCACATACGAACACTTCTTCTAACATTTTTCTATAGATACATGAGAGATTTAGTTGATAATGGGAACATTTATATTGCACAACCCCCTCTATATCTAATTATGCAAGGTAAGAATAAAGAAACATGGTGTTTTTCCGACGAAGAATTGGCCGAAGAGCTTTCAAAAATTGAAGGCAAAACTGAAATCCAGCGATATAAAGGTCTTGGAGAGATGAGTGCTCAACAATTGTCCGATACAACTATGGACGAAGAACAAAGAAAAATATTAAGAGTAAATATTCTAGATGCCGAAAAAGCTGATCAAATTTTTACCATACTAATGGGTGAAGAAGTTCAACCTAGAAAAGAATTCATACAGAAGCATGCTAAAGAAGTAACTAATTTGGATATTTAGGAGATAAAATGACTGAAGAATACAACAAACAAGAAGAATTATTTGATAATATCTCAAATCAAGTTCAAGAAATTGATCTTGTGGATGAAATGAAGAAATCATATATCGCTTATGCAATGAGTGTTATTGTTGGAAGAGCTTTACCGGATATTAGAGACGGCTTGAAACCAGTTCACAGAAGAATCCTTTACTCAATGCAAGAACTCGGAAATTATCCAAACAAGCCATACAAAAAATGTGCAAAAATTGTTGGACAGGTTTTAGGTAATTATCACCCTCATGGTGATGGAGCTATTTACGATGCATTAGTTAGAATGGCTCAAGATTTTTCTATGAGATATATGCTTGTAGATGGTCATGGTAACTTTGGCTCTGTCGATGGTGATTCAGCTGCTGCGATGCGTTATACTGAGTGTAGATTAGCTAAAATATCTATGGAAATGCTTGACGAACTTACACAAGATACTGTAGAAATGATGCCAAATTTTGACTCTTCACTGGAAGAACCAGTATATTTACCATCGAAACTACCAACACTTTTAATAAATGGTTCAAGCGGTATAGCCGTCGGTATGGCAACAAATGTACCGCCGCACAACTTAACTGAAGTGATAGACACCATAATAATGCTTATGGGCAATCAAGAAGCTACTACAGACGATATTATGGAAATAATGAAAGGTCCTGATTTTCCAACAGGTGGTTACATCGTTGGAAGAACAGGCATAAGAAAATATTTTGATACTGGTAGAGGATCTTTTATTATTAGAGGAAAAGGTCATCTAGAAGAAGAAAAAAATACAGTTCAATACGTTATTGATGAAATACCATATCAAGTAAATAAATCTGAATTGATCAAAAAAATTGCTTTTCTAGTTAAAACAAAAAAGATTCAAGGTATTTCTGATTTACGAGATGAATCCGATAGAAACGGTATGAGAGTTGTCATCACCGTAAAGAAAAATATTAATCCCAGAATATTAGAAAACCAACTATATAAAATGACTCAATATCAGACTTCGTTTGGTTCAATAATGCTAACTTTAGTTAATAAACAACCTATGGTTTTACCAATGAAAAAACTTATTAATCTTTTCATTGAACATAGAGAAGACATTATTACAAGAAGAACAAATTTTGAGTTAAGAAAATCAAAAGCAAGATTACACATTCTCGATGGAATGAAGCTTGCGATTCAAAATATCGACGAAGTGATTAAATTAATACGGTCATCACGAGATTCTGCAGAAGCTAAAATTAAACTAGTAGAACGTTTTGAGTTCACTGAATTACAAGTGAATGCAATATTAGACATGTCGTTAAGCAGACTAACAGGCATGGAGCAACAGAAAATACAAACAGAAATTGATAAACTTCTTAAATATATTTCATCATTAGAGTGGATTTTGGAAACAACTGAAAACCTTCATTCTGTTATCAAAGATGAACTTCTTGAGCTTAAGAAAAAGTTTGGTGATGATAGGATTACAGAAATCGGGTTTGATGACAAAGATGACAAAGAAGATGAAATGAAACTCATCCATGATGACGAAGTTATCATTACTGTCTCTAGAGATGGGTATGTCAAAAGAATGAAAGTAAGTGCTCAAAAAACACAAAAACGTGGTGGGAAAGGTTCCAAAGATAGATTAAGAAGAAAAGATGATGAATTGTTTAATGTATTCTGTTCTTCAAACCACCAAACAGTAATACTTTTCACAGATAAAGGTAAAGCATATGAAATTAAAGCTTATAAAATACCAGAAGCTGATAAAAAGCAAAAAGGTAACCCAATATCTTACCTTATTCCTGCAATTCAACCAGAAGAAAAAGTTACTGCAATGTGTTCATATAAAGAATTGAAGCAAGACAGTTTTGTAGCGATGGTAACAAATACTGGTGTTATTAAAAAATCGAATGCACAAAACTACACTAACATTAGAAGAACTGGGGTTAAGGCAATTACACTTAAAGAGGGTGAATATGTCGTAGCTGTAAGATTTGTTGAGGAAAATGACACAGTGTTCATAATTACACAAAAAGGTCAAGCAGCAAGGTTTGAATTAATGCAACTTAGATCTCTTGGGCGAACAGCACGCGGGGTAAAAGGTATACGACTTAGCGAAGACGATTCGGTTCTTGACATGGAGATTGAACACAAAGGATTCTCACTGTTCTGTATTTCAGAAAGAGGTCAAGGTAAAGTTACTGCTTACACAAGATTTAGAAAAACAAACAGAGGCTCAAAAGGCGTAAAAGCCATGAGATTGCATAAGGGTGAAAGAATTGCAGCCTGTGCTTCTATTCCTATCGGAGGAATGAACCTTGTAGTTGTTACCCTAAGTGGAAAAATGATGCAGATAGATACAAAACAGATTCCAAACTTAAGCCGAGTAACTCAAGGTGTTTCAATAATTAAAGTAGACTCTGGTGATAAAGTTATTGCTGTTGCTAGAGAACCAAAGATTTCCGCTACTTAATACGGAAGGACTCAAATGAAAAATAGAAAAGAATTTGCTGAAGTTGAATATAAAAAGGCAACTTTTTTAAACAAAGTTTTTGAACTTGACCAACGTGGAACAACTTTCAAACAAGAAATTTTGGCTGGTTTAACAACCTTTTTGATTTTATCATTTTCTTATTTTCAAAGTGTAACGCTGTTGTCAAATACTTTAGAAATACATTCTGAGTACACTGCTGGAATTATCGCAATAATATTGCTATTTTCAGCTATACTTTCAATACTTGGTGGCTTATTCACAAAACTTCCTGTAGTTTTTGGTATATCTACAGGATTAACAGTTTTTGTGACTGCAGGTGCTTTTAGTCAATTTAATATGACTTTTAGCTCTGGATTTAGTTTAATACTAGTCGAAGGAATAATTTTCACTTTTATTGCTTTTACTAAGCTTCCAAGTATTTTGATTGAAAAAACTCCTGAGTATCTAAAAAAGTGTTCTTCAGGAATCATTGGAAGTTTTTTTGTGTTGTTTGCATTTGTATATGCAGGGGTTATTTCATTTAATGGTGAGTCAATTTATATCGCTAATACAATAAGTACCCCACTAGTATTTTTACTCGTTTTTGGAACAGTTATCTCAATAACGTTATTCACATTAAAAACGAAAAATTCACTATTGATTAGTTTTGTACTTACACTTTTAATGGGTATGTATTTGAACAAAACTGTAATGAATTCAGATTTTGTAACCAGTTCAATCGTCCTATCCACGTATATAATTGGTTGGTTGATTTTATTCTCAATAATGTTTGACAAGAAAGTCAAATATGCGCTAGAAAAGTCATTGTGGATGTTATGTCTAGCTCTGATTTTAGGTTTATTTTTGTACAGAAACCCTAATGCACTCGTTTTAATTCCTTCAAAGTTGATAGGACAAAATGGCGTATTTGCATTCCCGTCACTCAAAGAGGGTAACGTTTTTATTAGTTCATCGATTAAAGCTGTCCCATTGCTAATGAAATCTTTGTCAAGTTTTATCCCTGCTTTATTATCATTACTAGTTTTTCAATTAATTGCTTATGTATGCACGTTTTTTACCATACAGCAATTCCAAACCAAAAACGAGATGAAGGAAGAAGAAAACTATTTTAAAAGAGGTTTTCTTTTTGAAGGAATAGCTTCAATTTTTACAGGAATCTCTAGCAGTGCATCAACTTTATCAGCTCAAGGAACTAGTATAAATGTGCTATCTGGAGCTAAAACTGGACTTTCTTCTGTGGCATACGGAGTAGTTTCAATATTTGGGTTATTTATTATTCCATTGCTAAATTTTGTTTTGATACCTAGTGCAGCCGCACCAATTCTATTGTCAATTGGTATTTTACTACTGCACAAATCCTTGATGAATATTGAAAAATTAAAAAAAGAAGTAACTATTCCATTTTTGATAGCAGTGCTTGTTTCCATCGTTACTCAAGATATAGTTATAGCAATAACAATATCGTTGTTGATGTATGCAATAATTGCATCTGTGGAGAAAAAAAGAGTATCCACATATATATGGATTGTAAGCATTTTGCTGGTAATTTTTGAATTTACACGCATTGTTATTCCGTTTTTCTATATTTCTATGTAATTATTTTTTGCGAGATGAAAAATATCGCTAAATCTGGGTATAACAATAGTAGATAATTTTAAATCTGGAGGTTTTAAAATGAACATTAGACCGCTAGGCGATCGAGTCGTTGTTAAAGCATTAGATGCTGAAGAAAAAACTAAAGGCGGAATTATTTTACCTGATTCCGCAAAAGAGAAACAGCAAAGAGGTAAAGTATTGGCAGTTGGTAACGGTAAAATACTTGATAATGGTACAAGAGTGCCATTAGATGTTAGAGAAGGTGATACCGTTATCTATTCTAAATATGGTGGAACTGAAATAAAAATTGATAGTGAAACATATTTAATAGTGTCCGAAAGAGACATTCTCGGCGTGGTGATATAAGGAGGATATAATGGCTGCTAAAAACATTGAATTTGGCGAAACAGCTAGAAAACATTTAGTAAGCGGAGTTAACAAACTAGCAGATGCAGTAAAAGTAACACTTGGACCAAAAGGTCGTCACGTAGTATTAGAACGCAAATTTGGTTCTCCTATTATGTGTGACGATGGTGTGACTATTGCAAAAGAAATTGAACTTGAAAACCCATTTGAAAATGAAGGTGCTCAACTTGTTAAAGAAGTAGCATCAAAAACTGCTGATGTAGCTGGTGATGGAACCACTACAGCAACGGTACTTGCTCAAGCAATGGTAAATGAGGGAATCAAAAACGTTGTAGCTGGAGCAAATCCTATCTCAATAAAAAGAGGTATCGATAAAGCTGTAGAGCTTGCACTTAAAGAAATAAAAGATATTTCTCGTCCAGTTGAAAACCAAGAAGACATCAAAAAAATTGGTACTATTTCTTCCAAATATGAAACAATCGGTAATTCTATTGCCGAAGCAATGGATAAAGTTGGAAAAGATGGTGTCATAACAGTCGAAGAATACGAAGGGTTTGATATTAAAGTTGAATTTGTAGAGGGTATGCAATTTGATCGTGGCTACCTTTCACCATACATGGTAACTGATACAGACCGCATGGAAGCAGTAATGAAGAATCCATATATCTTCATTACAGACAAAAAAATTGCTGCTATACAGGATTTTGTACCAGTACTAGAAAAATTAGCAAAAACAGGAAGACCATTTTTGTTAATTGCTGAAGACGTTGAAGCAGAAGCTTTAGCCACTTTGGTTGTTAATAAAATGCGCGGAACATTCAACTGTGTTGCTGTCAAAGCCCCAGGTTTTGGCGACAGACGCAAAGAAATGCTTTCTGATATTGCCTCTTTGACAGGTGCTACCGTAATATCAGATGATATGGGTATGAAATTTGAAAACGTTGAACTTGACATGATGGGTGAATGTGAGCAAATTAAAGTTGACAAAGACAATTCTACTATCGTTGGTGGAAAAGGCAAAACAGACGATATTAAAGGTAGAATCGAGCAAATCAGAAGAAATATCAAAGAAACAAAATCTGATTACGATAAAGAAAAACTCCAAGAGAGACTTGCCAAACTTACCGGTGGTGTGGCAGTCATCAAAGTTGGAGCAGCTACAGAAACTGAAATGAAAGAACGCAAACATCGCGTAGAAGATGCTGTTGCAGCAACTAAAGCTGCTGTAGAAGAAGGGATTGTACCAGGTGGTGGAACAACCCTAATGCAACTATCTACAGCTCTAAAAGAACTGCACTGTGGAAACGCAGATGAAGACACTGGAGTTAGTATTGTAAGAAAAGCATTGATTGAACCAATAAGAACAATAGCAAATAATGCTGGATACGATGGCATTATAGTTTCAGAAAAAATTAAAACATTACCAAAAGGTCATGGGTTTGATGCTGAAAAATTTGAATATGTTAATATGGTTGCCGCTGGAATTGTTGATCCAGCTAAAGTTGTAAGATCTGCTTTACAAAATGCAGCATCAATAGCTTCTTTAATACTATCTGCTGAATGTGTTATAGCCGAAGAACCTAAAGATGAACCATCTATGCCACAAGGTGGACCAGGCGGTTATCCAGGTTACTAAGTTTTAGACGAGATTACAAAAAAAGGGGGTAGCTAACGCTATCCCCTTTTTTTATTTACATAAATATCGTATAATATGTAAAGTAAACTTTACATATGGACTTAATATATTATGAAAAAAAACTTAAACAATTATTCTAATTCTGCAAAAACTAGCGCTAAAACTGATGTGTTACTTGCCGTAAGCAACACTGAGCCTCTAAGAGATGACTATTTTCATTTGATGGAGTTATTTCTTTTAAGCATTGACCTTAAAAAATCTTCAGTTGATGTATATAAGCGTCAACTCAGAGGTTTCGTTAAATGGGCTTCAAAAAACAAAATCGTTCAACCAAGTAGGGACGATGTCCTAAAATACAAGGAGTATTTATATAGTAAAGATTTATCAGCATTAACAATTTCTTCCTACATTGTTGTAGTAAGAAAGTTTTTTGCTTGGATGGAAAGCTCAAAGATCTACCCTAATGTAGCCCGTGACATTAAAGGAATGAAAAGAAGTAGAGGGTTTAGAAAAGATACTTTAACAATCGATCAGATAAAATTAATTTTATTTGGTATTGAGTTATCGGAAAGTAGGGATTTAAGAGATTTCGCATTAATCAATTTACTAGTTAGAACAGGACTAAGAACTATAGAAATAGCCAGATCAAATCTTTCAGATATAAGGCAAAAAGGCGGAGAAAGTGTTTTGTGGATTCAAGGAAAAGGCAGAGATACAAAAGATGAATTTGTTGTTCTTACTAAAGACACAAAAACCCCTATAGAAAAATATCTTTCTTCAAGACCAAAGAATACAAAAAGAGATAGATCTCCAATATTCATGTCTCATAGTAGTAGAAACTATGGATCGAAACTGACCACTCGTTCTATTTCAAGAATAGTTAAAAAAAGACTTGTTTCCGTAGGCATTGACAACAGCAGGTTAACAGCACATAGCCTTAGACATACTGCAATAACATTAGCATTAAAAGGTGGGGCATCAATTCAAGAAGCACAAGCGTTAGGACGTCATGCAAATATTAACACAACAATGATTTATGCACATAACATTAATAGAATTGAAAATGCACCAGAAAATAAAATTGATAAATTGCTAGAAACATTAAAAATGTGAGTATTTTAAAAAATATTTGCTACAATTTTAAGTAGGAGACTAACATGAGTAAAAGACTGTTGCGTATTGTTTTGGTTTTGTGTATGTTTAGTTTGTTTTCGTGCCAAAATTCAAAAGATGTGAACAATCTTATTGATGTTGAAGGAGTTGTACAAAGAAAATATCGGAGTGAATCAAAACTAGATTTGCTAGATAATAATGGAAAAGAATGGAAAATTGAGTTTAGCTTTGAAACACCAATTTATATAGACAACGAAGAGTTTATCTATTTCGAGAATATTGAAGACTCAAGTGAACTATCAATAAGTGGATACAGAAATAGCGAATATGAGATTAAAGCTAAAGAAGCTTGGTTAACAAAGAATGAGAAAGAAATTTCAGAATCTCTTTCATACAAGCTTTTTTTCAATAATACAAAATTTGCATCAAAAGATAATGATTGTAAAGAAGTTTTTTCTGTTTCAAGATTTATAAAAGGCAAAAGGAACATGAAAGGTGCATTGAAATACAACCTTGTATTAACAGACTTAATAAACGGACCTTCGCCAGACGAAGTTGAAAACAGTTATCTTACATCAATTCCTAGAAACACTTCTTTTAATGAAATTAAAGTTCTAGACGATGGTGAAAAAATAGTAATAAATTTCTTAAACTTAGATGTAAATGGCTCTTGCAATGTTCTGAGCGCAAGAGAGCAAATCGAAAAAACATTTTACCAATTCACAGAGATTAAAACTGTAGTGATTCAATTGAATGGAGACGAAAGTGTGGTTTTACAACCCTAAATGAGAAAAATTGTTGCTTTAGTATTAATCATTAGCATTTTTTTTGCTTTTACGTTAATAGACAGCAATAATGGTTCGTATGCAAAATTGAATTCACCGCCTGTTGAGTGGGAATTGAATTGTCAAAGAGATGGCGATTTTCAAATAAACGCTTCAATCGAAACTCCTTTTGAAGAATACTATTTTTGTGGGACAAATAAAATAAATCTTGAAGAAAAACAGATAATTGTTTTCAAAACGGATTTTAACGGAAACGAAATTTGGAACAAATCAATTAAAATCTCTAAACAGGCCATTGGTGTCAATATCCACCTCAATCCAAATAATACTCTAACTGCAATAGGTAATTACATTTCAGAAGACACTGGAAAATGGAGTATTTGTATAATAAATTTAACCAGAGATGGTAAAATAATGTGGGAAAAAAGCATCGGTAGCGATGTTGATCAATACATATATAATTCCATATTGACAATTGATCATACCGTCGTTATGCTTGGATATAGCGAAACAAAAAAGCAAGACAAACAAGCAATGTACATCACTAATATTTCACTCCAAGGCAAAATAATTTGGGAGAAGGTATATAGTGATTCTAAAAACGAGATTGGAAAAGATTGTGTACAGTTGTACGATGAAAATTTTCTTTTTGTTGGTGAATCAATCTCTGACCATGGACTTATAAATGTAACGCTTTTGAAAACAGATCTTTATGGTGTAAAAATATGGAAAAAAGTCTACACCAGCAAGAATAATTATGCTGCTAACAAAATCATTATTTCTAACGATCATGGATATTTAATACTAGGTGAAACAGACGCATATACAGACAATATCGGTATATATCTTATGAAGATTGACGAAACAGGAAAAAAACAATGGGAAAAATTCTATGATAACAATTCTTCATCGATTGGTAAGGATATTATACCAACAAATCAAGAAGGCTATATTATTGTTGGGGCTACAAACGTAAGTATAGACGATGTGCTTAACCAAAATGGATCAGCTGATGCTTATACACTATTTGTTGATACACATGGAAATAAACTTGCAGACGAAAAATATGGATATAAAGGTCATGACGCTTTTTTATCTGTTATTAGAACTACCGATCTTGGGTTTTTACTCGTAGGTAGATCAATGTCTGGTACTAAAGGTAAATTACAAGGTTTTATCGTTAAGCTAGCACCAATCCTTGAAGATGGGCCAGCTTTATACGTCAATAAAAATACATTATCCTTTGGAATAGTTAAGAAAACTGGACATGGAGAAAAACAATATATAACTCTTGAGAATGGAGGAGAAGGTCTCTTGAGTGGTTTTATATCAACTTCAGATCGTTGGATAACTACTTCGGATAGATCATTTATTATCCCAACCTTCGGATCCCTTCAAATAATTGTGAATGTTTTACCAGATGAGTTACTTGAGGGAAGATACCAAGGTGAGATATATATTACATCAAATGGTGGAGATATTAAACTATATGTTTACATCGTTGTAATAGATAATTCTCCAGTTCTCACCATTGTCCCTAAAACTTTAGATTTTGGGTTAATTAGAGATAGAGATGTTTTAAAAAAAGAATTTAGAATTATCAACCAAGGCAGGACGAATCTTTATGGTCAGCTAAAGTCTGAAACTGATTGGATAACATTAGAAAAAAGTTCATTTTTTAGTAATGATCAAATGATAGTTGTAAATTTACATCCTGAAAGGATGAAGAATGGTCTTCAAAAAGGCTATATTAATATAGATACAAATGGAGGTAAAGAAAAATACGAAGTAAGGGTATTGTGTGGCTTTCCTGTTGTAATCATTAGAATAACAATTGGCAATGCCACAGCTCAAGTAAATGGTGTCGATGCTCCTATAGACGAAAATAATAAACGAATTGTCCCTTTTATATTATCAGGGAGAACCCTTATACCAATAAGATTTATTTCGGAATCTTTTGGAGCAAAAGTAGATTGGTTTGCAGAAGAGAAACAGGTAAGAATTGCGTTACCAAAACGTGGTATGGAAATTATTCTAAAAATTAACAATACTATTGCAATTATTGATGGAGAAGAGCTGATAATGGATGTTGCACCAATAATATTTCAAGGCAGAGTCTTTGTACCCATACGTTTTGTCGCAGAAGCATTCGGTGCAGAGATTAAATTTTACAAACCTGAAACAAACGATCCGCCATACATAGTAATATCTTTTGAACGGTGAATAGGAGAAGGTATGAAAACAACACAAATTCGTTCTAGAGGCTGGTTATTTACTTTTGATGACATTGATGGTTTGTATACAAATGTATTTGTAATTAGATGTAAAGACTACTATTTTGTATGTGATACGTACCTAGGACCAGAACCAATGAACAAAATCAAAAAGTTACTGTTTAAAAATTTTGGTGAAAAACAGTTTATTGTTTTTAACAGCCACTATCACTGGGACCATATATGGGGTAATTGCGCATTTCCAAATTCCTTGATTATAAGTCACACGTCAACCGTGAATATGATAAATATTTATGGCGAAGCAGAACTTTTTTCAAACAAGAAATACAAACAAGGTAATGTAAAAATTGTAAAACCTAACATGGTTTTTGGAAACACGATATCTTTCCCAAATGAGAAAATAGTTATATTTTATTCACCTGGACACACATTTGATTCTTCATCTCTTTACGACATGTTAGATAGGGTTTTGTATGTTGGTGATAACATAGAAGATCCAATTCCAAGCCTTGAAAATAAAGAATTTGACCAGTATATTGAAACAATGAAAAAATATGATAACCTCGACTTTAAAGTTTTGATACCTGGTCATATGAGGAATGAAGAAGACTTACCTAAACCCAAAATTATTAAAAAAAATATGAAATATTTAACTTCCATAATGGATCAAACCGGACTATCTACTTATCAGAGAAAACAGTATAGAAATATACATAGAAGAAATTTAGAAAGCTTAGAAAAAATTGGTTATGTCCCAATAGAAAAATAGGTGATACATGAATATGTTTAAAGCTAATAGAGAAGAAATGCTTGAAAATATTGAAGAGAATTCTATTGTTGTATTGTTTTCTGGAAATCCACCACATAAATCTGCTGATGCTTTTTATCTTTATTGGCCAGAAAGAAATTTTTATTATCTAACAGGAATGACTGAACCCAATCAGATATTCACTTTGTACAAATATGGTAACAAAATTAAAGAAACTCTATGGGTAATTGAGAGGGAAGCTCAAGAAGCAAAATGGATCGGAGATGTAATTCATAAAGATGAAGCATCTTTAATATCTGAAATAGATGATGTGAGAAATATTCATGGTTTTACAAAATTTATGGATATGATATTGCTAAACGGAGATATGGAATATATATATGCTGGATTTGATCGAAGATCTAAAAACATGGGACAATCTCTTGAAGAAAAATTTGCAAAAGATCTACTTGAAAAATATCCATATCTTAAAGTTAAAAATATTAACCCAATAGTGCATAGATTAAGAATGATAAAAAAACCATTTGAAGTCGACTTGCTAAGAAAAGCAATATCAATTACGAACGAAGGCGTACGCAGTATTCTTAAAAATCTTAAACCAAATACATTCGAAAATGAAATGGAAGCACATTTTGATTTTGTGTTAAAAAAGAACAACGTAAAATGGCATGCATTCAACACAATTGCTGCTGGAGGTAAAAATGCCGCGACACTTCATTATGAAGAAAACTGTAAAAAGCTAAACGATGGCGACATGGTGCTTTTTGACCTTGGTGCACAGTGGAATCAATACAATGCAGATATATCAAGAACTTTTCCCGTTAATGGTAAATTTAGTCAAGAGCAAAAAGATTTATATGGATTAGTTTTGAAAGCAAATAAAGAAGTTATAAAATCTATCAAACCTGGAATACCATTCTCTGATTTACAAAAAACTGCTAGGAATGTTCTATTTGTAGGCTTGAAAGAACTGGGAATTATTGAAACTGAAGAAGAATTATTCCAATACTATTTCCATGGTGTAAGCCATTATCTAGGTCTAGATACGCACGATGTAGGGTTTAGAAATGTAGATTTAAAACCTGGAATGGTCTTCACAGTTGAGCCAGGATTGTACTTTCCAGAAAAAAACATTGGGATTCGTATCGAAGATGATGTTATTGTAGCAAAGGATGGTTGTGAAGTTTTATCGAAGGAAATACCAAAAGAAATTGACGAAATAGAAAAACTGATGAATTAGATGTCTAAAAAACAAAATAGTGATAAGAGTATTTTAAAAAGATTTGTAAAATACTACACACCTCATAAAAAAATACTTAAATTTGATCTGATATTTGCTTTATTAATGTCTTTAGTTGACCTTACGTTCCCTGTTTTTTCTAGGCAGATTGTAAATGTAGAAATACCTAACGGTAATATGTTTGGTATCTTCACTATATCATTGGTAATGGTTGGTCTATATACTTTTAGAGCTGGTTTTGCATATTATGTAGGATATTGGGGTCATGTTATGGGTGCAAGAATAGAGTATGATATGCGTAAAGATCTTTTTGGGCATCTACAGACTCTTTCTTTTAGATTTTTTACGGAAATGAAGACTGGTCAAATTATGAGTAGGCTTGTTGGTGACCTTAGAGAAATTTCAGAAGTATCACATCATGCACCAGAAGATTTGTTTATTTCGTCTGTAATGATAATGGGAAGTTTCATAATACTTATATCGATCAATGTACCGTTAACAATTCTTGTTTACGTTGTTGTAATAATATTAGCAATTTTTGCTGTACAACAACGAAGACTAATGAGATCTTCGTTTCGATCAGTTAGAAATAGACATGCAGAGATAAATGAGCAACTTGAGACAAGTTTATCTGGCATTCAGTTAACACAATCATTATGGAATCAAGATATTGAAATTGAAAAATTTGATATGGTTAATATTGAATATAGAGAATCATGGAGAAGTACATATCAGGTTTTAGGTAAATTTCAAGCTGGGACCGGCTTTTTATCTGGCATATTAAATATCACTGTGCTGAGTGTTGGTGGTTATTTTGTATACCTAAAACTTATAAATATTGGCGATTTAATTATGTATCTCCTTTTCTCTAATATAATGATGCAACCAATAAGACGTTTAATACAGTTTGTGCAGCAATTCGAATCAGGAATAGCTGGTTTTAAAAGATTCTGTGAAATAATGGATGAAAAACCCGAAATTACAGATACCGATAAATCTATTACACTTGATCATGTAGAAGGGAAAGTCTGTTTTAAGAATGTTAGGTTTCAATATGATGAAGATAATGATGTAATACTACATGATTTTTCTATGAATATTGAAAAGGGTAAAACAATTGCATTAGTAGGACCTTCTGGTGTTGGTAAAACTACAATATCTAATCTGCTTCTAAGATTTTACGATGTAAATGACGGGCATATTGAAATAGATGATACAGATATCAAGTCAATAAAATTGAAAAGTTTAAGAAACCATATAGGAATTGTTCAACAAGACGCCATAATTTTTTGGGGAAGTGTTTATGAAAATATTCTTTACGGAAAACCCGATGCTACACACGAAGAAGTAATAGAAGCAGCAAAAAATGCTAATATACATGAATTCATTAGCGGATTACCTAATGGCTATGACACTTATGTTGGTGAAAAAGGTGTGAAACTTTCCGGTGGTCAAAAACAAAGATTATCAATAGCTAGAGCGTTCTTAAAGAATCCATCAATCTTGATATTGGATGAAGCAACGTCTTCACTAGACAATCTTTCCGAAGCAATGATTCAACATTCAATAGAAAAAGTATCCAAAAATCGAACTACTTTAATTATTGCTCATAGACTATCAACTATTCGCCATGCTGATCAAATATTAGTAATTGCCGATACTGGAATAGAAGAAAAGGGAACACATGAAGAATTACTACAGAAAAAAGGTAGATACTACTCACTTTACAAAGCCCAATATAAAGGTTATATTCCAGACTAATGAATACGCTAATTAAGATTAGATTCGTTATTGTTCTAGTGTTAATTTTATGCCTAACAAATTGTAAGAGTAAAAGCAGCATAGCATTCAAAGCTTCACCAAATGATGCAAGCGTAATATGCATGAAAGCTTCTAGAACTAAAAAAAACAATGTTTTACTAAGCAGTTTTGATGGTATATATTTTTCAACAGATAGCACAAAAAATTGGGAGTGTGTATCGAAACAACCTATACCATCTGATCCAATAGAAGCTATAATATCACATCCTCATGTAGAAAATATTTGGTATGCATACTCTTCAAAATCTATCTATTTAACGAACGACAATGGGAAAAACTGGACTCTAAAAATCAATGGTCTTCAAAAACCAAATTATACCTTTAAAAGAAAATTTAAATCGCTCTTGCAACCAATAAATAGAACCAGTAAAATACAAAATACTTGGGATGTGTTAGATATCTGCTATCCTTTTTATTTAAAAAATACGCTTTACTGCGCTACGACAAATGGCATTTATGTATCTACTAATAATGCAAATAGCTGGCAACATATGTCAAAAATGCTTACAAGTAAAGAATTTACTATTGTAAATGATCTTCCAGAACTGAATTCGATTATCGCAGTCGACTCAAGCAATTATGTATTTTTATTCAACTACAAAACTGAGACACTTATAGACAAAGGTACTTTTTCTAATGGTACAATAATTGATGTTGTGACAATCAAAGAAAACAAACTACTTTTTTTAACAACGGAAGGATTATTCGAAAGAACTGTTTTTTTTGATGCTTCACGGAAAGACACTATTTGTCCCATATTGCTGAGAAAGGACATAACAGATTGCTTTTTTGAAAATGATTATCTTGTAGCTGTTTCTGGTAATAAAATCTCATACAGTGTAGATTTTGGTTTAAACTGGATACAATCGTATGTACCTGCTGGAAACAACATTGTCAGTATTGAATACGGTTCAAAGAATCAAAACTATTACGCTCTTTCAAAAATGCATGGTGTGTTTTATTCAAAGGACCTATTTATTTGGGAATGTAGGCAAAAAGAAATTTATGAATGCACAGTAAACGGAATATATAGCGATGTTTCACCTAAAACCAAACTTTATGCAATAACAGATGGTAGCGGAGTTTTTTGTTCATTTGATCATGGTAAAGTGTGGAAACCGACAAATACTGGAGTGGAATATTTAGATATCAAAGAAATGATAATTACTACTCATGATTCCCACAGAATTTATGCTGGTACAAAAAACCATGGATTATATTTTTCATTAAATAAAGGCCAAAACTGGATGCCACAAAACAAGTTAATGAATTCTCTAACAATAGACGCCTTGTCGTATGATATTGATGATCCAAGACACATAATAGTTGGAACATGGAATAGAAAATACGAACAATCTGAATTGTATTACACAATAAATGATGGTTGGGAGTGGTATCCAATAATATTTCCATCAAGAATTACATCTATAATATCGATGAAAGGCAAAAGAGAACAGCATTGGATAGGAACAAGACACGGTTTATACGGTTGGGACACAGAAAAGCTCATTTTCTACTTTACTGATTTTACTAAAACGATAACATGCATGAAGCAAGATCCATTCTCACAAGACACGGTTTACATTGGTACTATGAGTGGCCTATTTGTATCATACGACAATTGCTACACAATTTCTAGTATTTTGAACGAGTATGAAAATAAAATTGGTTCAGTTAGCGATATTATTTTTGATCCAATCAACAAAGGAACCATTTATTTTTCTACTGGAAACCAATTTTATATGTCAGATAGTGACGGCATTAAGTGGTCAAAGCAAACTTCCAAGAATAATGATTTTTTATTTTCATGTCTTTTTGCAGATGTTATAGATCCTGGCATTATATATGCTGGAACTAAAAACAACGGAATAGTATATTCCAACAATAAAGGAAAAAACTGGCATATTTCTGACAACAAAGTCAACAAATAACAGCTTGTAAATATTTTGAAATGGAAAGTATTTATGATAGTATTTTAGTGTAAGAAGTTTAATTTTTGTTTATAACAAATGTGTAGAATAAGAAGGCAATTGTTAATGATAAATCTAAACAGTAGAACGCTATCTACGGTTTTTTTAGTTACAGTAGTTTTTTTGCTTTTTTTTATGCTTGGTAGCAACTATCTTTTTTTTCTTTCACTAATTGATATACTGTCTGTTGTTTTATGTTTTGGAATATTTATTCTAGCTTCGTTGACATATGAATATGTTGAAACTGACTTTTTCAATTTTTTTGGTATAACATACCTTGTACTTGGAGGTTTGATAGCTCTACATTTTATATCTTCTGACCACATAGCATTACTTCAGCCTGATAGATATCGGAATTTTCAAAATATTGGTTTTTATGCTTTGCTAGTTCAAGGTTTTTCTTTTTTACTCGCACCTTTGTTTTTGAAACCCAAAAAGAATTTTGTCATGGTGTGTACACTATACTTTCTGTCACTATTAATTTTATCTTACTTTGTTTTATACCACAATATTGTACAAGATATTGGCGTTGAAAACCCTTTATACGTTTTACTGATAATCATTACCACCATGATATTTGTATTTGCTGGATTTAACATCTACAAGATTAGAGATAATATTAGTAAAAACGTATATGTTTTGATTATTGCGTCAATTAGCATAAATATTGTTTTCTTGACAGTTTATTTTTTCTTCCACAATTGGATGCATTCTTTGAACGCAAGTATTTACTGTTTATCAATGCACTTCGCACGTATTATGTCATATTTCCTTATAATCCGCATGATCGTATTGTCTGGAATTCGCGATCCAATTAAGGACTTGATAGAAGAGTCACAGAAGAAGGATAAACAATATAAGAGTATATTTAACTATATGTCAAATGGACTATCTATAACTAAAGTAGATTTAAGTCCTGAAGGCGATTATGAAGGATATCGAGTTGTAAAAACAAATAAATCATTCGATATGAACATAAACAGCCAAGATAGTATTATAGAAAACCATATAATGAATAGACATTCTACGAATTTAGACAGTATATGGTATGAAAAAATTAAATACTTGAATACCTATAAAAAACCTATTTCATTTGAACTTTATAACAAAACAAACAAAAAAACATTCAGCGTAAATATTTTTCCAATGGAAGATTTATTATTCGGAGCTTTATTTAATGATACATCTGAAGAGCATAATTTAGAGAAAGTCAAATCCGATTTTATCCACACTACTACTCATGAACTTAGAACTCCACTCATGTCTTTAAAAGAATCATTCAATATGCTTATGGGATCATGGAATATTTCTAAAACACATTTGCAGTCACATTTACAAGACATATGTAGAAGAAATATTATTCGATTATCTGGGTTGGTAAATCAGGTATTAGACTATGAAAGACTTGATTGTATTACGGAAAAACAAGATTCCTTGATAAACATCAACATTTTAATATCTAGTATAGTCGATGAGTTTAGTATTATTGCTAAAACCAAGAATATTAGGATTCAAACAGCCCTCCAGAACAGTATTCCAATGGTATATATCAACAAAGAAGACATCATATGTTTACTTAACAATATTGTATCAAATGCTATAAAATATACTGATAGAGGTGTAGTTAGAATTTCTTCAAAACATGATGATAAGCATTTAACTATTCGAATTGCTGATTCTGGATGTGGAATACCAAAAGATAAAGTAGAAAAAATATTTGAACCTTTTACTAGAATAAACAACACAAATAGTAACAATAAAATAGAAGGAAGCGGACTTGGTCTATCTATCGCTTTAAAAATTATAAAAGATTTTGATGGTAAAATCGACGTAAAATCAGAAGTGGGAAAAGGCAGTATATTCACAATAAAAATACCAAATAAAAGAGCATTTTAATATCCTTTTTGTGTTCAACAATTTTCATATGAGTCTTAATTTAGTTAACATAAGGGTACATAACAAATCTATTGTGATTTAAAATTAACTACAGAAAATGCTTAATTGAAATATATTGTTATCTATGGCATAATACCTAAAATTAATCACCAGGAGTACAAATGGGTATTACTATACTATATATATTAATTATTCTACTTTTTACAATTTCATTTAAAAAAGATCGAAAAAAGACAAAAGAGGCTTTAAAAAAATCCTGGAAATCTCTAGACCACATTCTTCCAGAATTTTTGTTTGTTGTAGTTATTGTTGGTATTGCGATTGCATTTTTAGATCCTGATACAATTTCCACTCTTATTGGTAAACAATCTGGTTGGATCGGAGTGACACTGTGCAATTTAGTTGGATCAATAACTTTAATACCTGGTATGATTGCTTTTCCTACTGCTGCAATGATGATAAATAATGGAGCTGGGTACATGCAAATAGGGGCTTTCATTTCATCCTTAATGATGGTAGGTGTTGTTACAATGCCAATGGAAATAAAGTATTTTGGTAAAAAGCTAACAGTAATAAGGAATGTGTTTGCCTTTATTTTCACATTCTTCGTAGCATATATCATTAGTATAGTCATGGTGGGTATATGATGAAGGTATTAAAAAAATACTATTTGTTTTTAATCTCTATAATTTTGATTTCTATTTTATTTACTTTTAACACCAATATTGGTTTAAAAGCCATAATGATTTCTGGAAATACCTTAGGACAGCTGATACTTATTCTACCAGCAATATTTTTAGTGTTAGGACTTCTCGATGTATGGGTTCCAAGGGAAACTATGATAAAATTTATGGGCGAAGGATCTGGCATAAAGGGAATCGCACTTGCATTTCTTCTTGGGTCGGCTACGGCAGGACCTTTATACGGAGCATTTCCAGTTGCTGCTGTTTTAATGAAAAAAGGAGTTAAATTTTCAAATATTCTTATATTTATCGGAGCTTGGTCTACTACAAAAATACCAATGATTTTATTTGAGATTGAATCCCTTGGACTGAAATTTGGAATCACTAGACTATTAATAGATATTCCAGGAATCATAATCATGTCTTTTTTAATATGCAAGTACTTTTTATCTAAAAATGAAATACTATTGATAGAGCAAAAATATAAAAATGAAAGTTAAAAAATTACTTCTTATCTGTTTTGTTTTGTTAATAGGGTTTATTGCTTTTTCTTCATGTAATAAAGTTCTTTTTAAAAATGATAATATTCCAGCTAGTAACGAAATTTACGAGAAAGCTAAAATACTAAAAATACTTGATGTACAAGGACAATCTAAAGATAACTACTTACAAGAATATAAGGTAGAACTTAAAATGCTTTCTGGAAAGTACAAAGGTCAGACTTTTAAAACAACTTTTACACATTCTGGTAATCCAAGCATGGATATAAAAATAATCGAAGGAGATAAAGTAATCATTTATTTAAATGAAGAAGGCGGAGAATTAGTTGATATTCATATTGCAGATATCGCAAGATTTGACTGGCTTTCTGTCTTAATGATTTTGTTTGTCTTTCTACTAATATTGATTGGTGGTTGGAAAGGAGTAAAGGCGATAGTGGCATTAGGTTTTACAATATTGGGTATTTTTAAACTATTAATCCCAGCAATTGTAAACGGTTACTCACCTCTTCCTATAACAATATTCGTTGCAGCTCTTGTAACGGTATTAACAATGATAATAATTGCTGGTTTTACTAGAAAATCTGTATCAGCAATGATAGGAACAATTGCTGGAGTACTAATTGCAGGCCTTTTAGCGTTAGTATTCGGAGAACTCTGTCATCTGAATGGGATTGCTTCAGAGGAATGTAGAATGATTCTTTTATCGCCTAGTCTTGAAGTTGACTTAGAGGGACTTCTTTTCTCTGGGATTATAATTGGAGCATTAGGAGCAATTATGGATGTAACGATGTCTATTGCGTCTTCTATTGAAGAAATTCATAGAGCTAATAATACTCTGTCTAGAAAAGAATTAATCAGAAGAGGAATGAATGTTGGTAAAGATATAATGGGTACAATGACCAATACTCTTATTCTAGCTTATACTGGAGGCTCTTTGCCTTTGATGTTTTTGTACGCAACATACAATGTTTCTAGTGTAAAAGTATTCAATTTAGAAATTATCTCAACAGAAATAATAAGAGCACTTGTCGGTAGTATTGGACTTGTTTTGTCAGTTCCTGTAACAGCATTTGTTTCTGGTTATTTGATTAAACATTCAAAAAATAATGTTTCTTTAAATAAAGCTCTAAAAAATTAGATATTTTTACATCAATTCATTAACATATAATTATTATACAATGATGGAGGTTCATAATGAATACTAAAGATATGATGAAAGAAATAACAGACAATTTTGAAAGATCTGGTAATGTAAAAGTGTGTTTCGGTGAACCAATTGAAAAAGATAATTTAACGATAATTACCGTAGCAAAGTTACATTCAATAGGTGGAGCCGGTTCTGGAAGTGCTCACTTGCTAGGCGTAAAGCCAAAAGAATCAAAAGAAGATAGCACAGAAGAACAACTAGACGGTAACGAAAAAGTAGAAACTACTAGTAAAAAGGAAAGCGAAGCAAATAAAGCAACTGGTAGTGGGATATGGATTGATATTCAGACGACACCACTTGGATATATACAAATTTGTGACGGCGAAGCAGAGTTTAAAGCTATCAAGGATTCAGATAAAATCGCTTTAGCCATGATGATTCTCTCTGGATTAACAATTTTCTTGATATCACATACAATATCTAAATTGATCAAGTTTAAGTCAAAGAAAACTCTCAGTATGGGTAAAGTTTTTTAATATTAATTTTTTATATATTCCCTAATTGTTTTAACAGAATATGTAGGATTTTCACGTTTTTTGATTACAGCTTTTTTAAATGCTTCAGCAGTATAGATTGAAGTAAAGACTGGTATATGATTCTCAACACCTTTTCTTCTAATTTTGAATCCATTTGAGACTTGATTATTCCCATTTGTTGGTGTGTTTATAATGATTGATATTTTTTTCTTACTGATCATATCGAGTACTTCGTCTGGTTTTATGCATTTTGATTCAATTCCATTCTCGTGTAAATTTTCAGTAGTTCCTTTTGATGAAAAAAATGTGAAACCAAGCTTCTTATACTCCTTAATTAAGTTTATTCCTCTATCTATATTGTTTGAATTTAGAGAAACATATATTTCACCTTTTGTAGGTATACAAATATCTGTTGCTAGAAAAGCTTTGTAAAGTGCATTTGTGAACGAATAGTCTATTCCTAAAACTTCTCCAGTAGACTTCATTTCTGGACTTAAAAATGTATCGACATCTGTTAGCTTTTCGCTAGAAAAAACAGGTACTTTAACAGCAAATATTTTTTTATTTTTCTTTAAACCTACTCCATAACCGCAAGAAATAAGCTTTTTGCCAAGCATAATATCAACTGCAATTTGTATCATTGGTGTATCAGTAATTTTTGACAAAATTGGTACAGTTCTAGACGCCCTTGGATTTACTTCAATGACATACAACTTGTTTCCATCCCATGCATATTGAATATTTACTAAACCCTTAATCTTCAGGTTCTGAGATATCTTTTTTGTGTAGTCAAATATTAAATCAATAACGCTTTGAGATAAATTAATAGTTGGATAAACAGTAATACTATCTCCGGAATGAACTCCGGTATGCTCAATATGCTCCATAATACCGGGAATTAAAATGTCTTCACCATCTGAAATGGCATCTACTTCAATTTCAATTCCATCAATGTATCTGTCAACTAAAACAGGATTATTCTTTGTTATCGTGACAGCCTCCTTCAAATATTTAACAAGAGCTTTTTCTTCATTCACTACTTGCATACCTCTTCCTCCAATGACAAATGAAGGCCTAACAACTAGAGGGTAGTTAAACTCTTTAATATTTTCTAAAGCTTCATCAACTGAGTGGAATGAATCGCCTTTTGGATAAGGAATGTTTAGTTTACTCAAAAACATACAAAACTTAGTTCTATCCTCGGCTAAATCGATAGATTCATTTGATGTACCTAAAATATTAACTCCGTTTTTATCCAACTTCGCAGCTAAATTTACTGATGTTTGTCCACCAAATTGCACGATACAGCCAACAGGATCTTCCTTTCTTACAATGTTCATTATGTCATCAATATATAAAGGTTCGAAATACAATTTATCAGCAATATCAAAGTCTGTGCTTACAGTTTCTGGGTTGTTATTAACAATGATTGCTTCGTAGCCTACATATTGTATTGCCCATATTCCTTGAACGCAGCAATAATCGAACTCAATACCCTGTCCAATTCGGATTGGACCTGAACCAATAACTAGAACCTTCTTGTTTGATGAAGGTTTAGTTTCATCGTATTTCTCGTATGAGGAATAAAAATACGGAGTTTCGGCAGAGAATTCTCCTGCGCAAGTATCAACCATCTTGTAATTTGGAAAAATATTATACTTCTTTTTAAATCTAAAAATCTGTTCTCGATCTATATTTGTTAAATCTGATATTTCAGTATCTGTGAAACCCATAGATTCGGCTTCATAAAGAAGATCAATAGAAAAATCATTTTTTTCTAACTTTAACTGGACATCTACAATATTTTTTACTCCATTTAAGAACCATGTATCTATCATAGTTTTATCATGAATTATTTCTATCGATATATTTCTTCTGAATGCCTCTGCTATACAAAATATTCTTTCGTCGTCGCATTGTTTCATCTTATAAAACAGCAGATCATTGGTTATTTTCATAAGCGAATACATTCGTAAGCCATTGAATTTACCTTCAAGACATGTAATTGCTTTAAGTAGTGCACTTTCGAAAGTTCTGCTAATTGCCATGACTTCGCCTGTTGCTTTCATTTGGGTGCCGAGTTTTCTAGATGCTGTATTGAATTTATCAAATGGCCATTTTGGAAATTTAACTACGCAATAATCTAAAGAAGGCTCAAAGCATGCACTAGAAGTTTTTGTGACATAATTCTTTAATTCGTCTAGACTATAGCCTAGAGAAATTTTAGCTGATATTTTAGCAATTGGGTATCCTGCAGCTTTAGACGCTAATGCGCTTGATCTGCTTACCCTTGGATTTACTTCTATAACAATGTAATCATCATTTTTAGGATCTAAAGCAAACTGAACATTACAGCCACCTTCAATGTTTAAGCTCCTAATTATTTTTATAGAAGCTCTTCTGAGCATTTGATATTGACTATCAGTCAAAGTTTGCGATGGAGCTACAACGATACTGTCTCCAGTATGAACACCAACAGGATCCATGTTCTCCATATTACATACAATAATGCAATTATTTTTTTTGTCTCTAATAACTTCATACTCGATTTCTTTCCATCCCGCAACACTCTTTTCTAGTAATACCTGAGAAATAGGACTTTTATCTATTCCGTTTTGGCAAATTTGTATCAATTCTTCTTCTGTATTAGCAATCCCACCACCAGTACCACCAAGAGTGTAGGCAGGACGAACAATCAGAGGAAGCGGATGCTCTTTTGCAAAAAATAAACATTCTTCAACAGTTGTAGCAACAATACTAGTTAGTACTGGTTCTTCAATACTGTTCATTAAATCTTTAAACGCTTCTCTGTCTTCGGAATTATGTATAGTCTCTTCATTCATACCGAGTAGCAATACGTTATGCTTTTTTAGTATTCCTAATTTTTCTAGTTTCATTGAAATATTTAGTGCTGTTTGTCCGCCAAAACCGGCTAAAATACCGTTTGGTTTTTCAATTTCAATAATCTTTTCTAATACTTCTACAGTTATTGGTTCGATATAAACCTTGTCTGCAATATGCTTATCAGTCATAATAGTTGCTGGGTTACTGTTTACAAGTACTGTTTCTATTAACTCTTCTTTGATTGCTTTGCATGCTTGTGTTCCAGAATAATCAAATTCTGCAGCTTGACCTATAATAATTGGTCCGGAGCCGATAATCATTACTTTTTT